>JBILTA010000019.1:0-20226 GCA_044371785.1 Pirellulaceae bacterium
TGCCAATTGGTCAACGCTCTTGATGAGTTCCCCTAGGGCACGATTCCAGCGATAGCCTTCCATGCTGGTGGATGCGTCGATGATAAACACAAAGCGATTGCCGTACGCTTTGGCTCCAAAGAATGTGGCTTGTCCAGGCTTACCACTTTCAGCATCGGAAGGCTGGCTGTCGCTTGTTGCGGAAACGAGTGCAAGTTGAGCGACGGTATCCTGCAATCGATAAGCGGCATCGTCTGTTCCTGCTTGTTCAGGTTGAAAACGCCGTAGTTCACCAAGTTCTGTCGCGATGGGTGGTTTCTTCTGAATGTTGCCGTCTTCTCCATAGACCACTTGGTCGGAACGGGATTCTTGCGCGTCCAGCTGGGGAGGCGATATCACAACCGAGGCCAGTTGTGATCCATCCAACGCCTCGCCGTCAGGTTGGATGGTAGCGTGTAGCTCCAAGTTGTTGTGGCCACCTTGCAATCCTTGAATAACGATCAAGGCCAAGAAGATCAAGAAAGCAGTGTGCGCGATCAAACTGGTTAGGAAGCCGATCAAGCTGGGGGCGATTCGAAGTTTTCGATGAAGAGTCTGAGGTTGAGCCAATATGGATTGGGAATTCTGGGATGAACTGTCGGTGGGTGTATTCAGCGACGAAATGCCAGTAGCGGGTCCTGGTAGCTCAGGATCCTCCCTCCATCTTTTTGGATTTCTTGGGTGGTTGTGGGTTGGGGACATACCGATATTGCCCGCCGTTTTCTGTGGCGATTCGCTGCAACAGAGCTTCGCCTTCCCTAGAGTAGAACCCAATTGTATGGATGGGGCAACGTATTTGAGGCCCATCGAGTTCATCTTCTTGCCGATTCGACTTGAGGAGATTGCCGGCTACATCCGAGCGAGTCACCCCGTCAGTGAGTAAGAAAATGCTGTCAGGTTCCAGCTCAATGGCTAGTTTTAGGGCTTGATTGGGTGGGCCTCCCGAGCCAATTGGAACGGTTTCCATCCAACGTTGTAGGCGTGCAATGTTCTCGGGGGTGGCGTATACAGCAGCGGGGCGGAATTCATCGGTGGCGGGGGATGCGGTTGCTGCCGGCTGATCTTCCAACGACATCGGGAATAGCTTTTGGTTGAAGAAAAAGACGCAAAAACGTTGGTTCGGTTTGAGTTGGCTGATGGTCTTCAATAGTTCTTGTTTGGTAGCAACAAACGGGTCGCCCCGCATGCTGCCAGAGCAATCGACGACGAAGCAGAAGATGTTGCCGGTTGCTTCGAGGCCAAAGAAGTTGGCGGCCGCTAACGAACTGGTTGTTGACAGCGTATCGATGAACTTGCTGTTGAGGGCATTTTCGATTTGGCCCAGTCCATCCGCCGCAGATGGCGAAAGTGAGGAAGTGACGTCGGGAGAAGCAATGGCATTACTGGCGATATCGGAGGCCGAAGGCAATGAATTTTGGATCACATTTTCCAGGGAATCCGACTCAGGAATCGCTGCTGTTAACTCGTGGTTTTCGATTTCGTTCGACTCTTCGGTGGCTGCATTATCAAGATTCAGTGGAGTGGCTTGAAGCGGTTCGAATGCACCGCTGATTCCTAGCGTTTGTTTTTGTTCCGGAAGTGGAATGGTAAAGAGCATCAGCACAATCAGGATGGCAGCATGTACCAAAGTGCTCACAATCCATGATGGCATCTGTTTGGTTTTGTGCGTGGGAGAATTTGATTGCAGTTTGTCTTTGGCAACACGAGGGACAGGCTTGGCGATCGGTGCCGTTTTTGAAGTGGCTGGGATTGGGGCAGAAGTGGGTTGCGGTTGCTTGGCTGGTTTCGGCAGTTGCGCTGGCTTAGTTGATAGCTTTGATTGCGTTGGCTTAGTTGCTGGGTGTAAGGGCGTTGCAGGTGTGGTTGGGATTAGGGTCGCGTTTGAAGCGACGGTCTTCTGAGATATCGTCGAAGAATTGTGGTTTTTTGTCAGTTCAAGATGTGGCTGTGATGGTGGTTCCGGTGAGTTCGCTGGGGGCGGCAAGTTTGGATAAGGTTTCTTTTGGGAGCGAGGTTTAGCCGATGGGGTGAGGGGTTGGGTAGTTGGGGAGGTTTCGTGTTGTTGCAGATCGGTTGCTGTCGGCTCGCGCGGCTCGTCTGGTGCGTTGGTGAAGTGGCCGGTGTTGGTCGCGGGATGGTGATCTTGCCAGGGCGTGCCATTCTTCCGCAACCACGAAAGTAAGGAATCAGGTTCGCCCATTCGGGCGTGTTGCAGAGCGAGGTCCAATTCAATTGCTTGTATTTCAAGGCGAACAAGTTCCGCTCGGCGTTGCAGCCACATTAGGCCGAGTTCCGCTTCTGAAAGGATATCGCGGGTGGTTGGTGCGGGATTGGTTGCGGAGATTCGTTCCATGATTTACGTCTCACTCCGTCGATACTGAGAAAGTGGTTTAGTGCACGAATTTTCATTATCTTGCAGTGGCTCGTCAATCCTAGCATTGGGGGGGAGGGTTTTGGTCTTGGTTTTGAAAGGGGTTCGTGTCTATAAGTACCCCAGTCAAAGTGTCTTGAGGGTTACTATCTCCTCGTCTTGTCTGAGACGTTGGCAGGGAAGTCATGAAGAGTGCAAAAAGCAATCAGCGGCAGCGATTCCAGGTAGGCCGGGCTGTGGTCAAGGCGATTGGAAGTTGGTGTATTCAGCTTTCGATTTGTTTTGGTGTCAGTGGAGCGGCGCTATACGGGCAAGATTTTGGCACGGCGACAGTACCAGCCAATGGTGGCGCGGCACGCAGTAATCCATCGGGACTTCCCAGTAGCCAGGGGCAAGTGTGGCGTGAGTATGATTTGCGCAATTACACCTCGATGATGCGCGATCGAGACAAGCCACATCAAGGTGTGGTTGATTGGGTGTTGCGCGAAACGGGAACGGACGTTTGGTTTACCGAGCCGTTTGGTTTTATGAATGCGGATCGCGATACCTTGCGAGTTTATCACACACCTGAAATGCAAAAAGTTGTGCAAGGCGTGGTGGATAAGCTGATTAATGGCACAAAAGAAAAGCAGGTATATGAAGCTCGATTGGTATTGTTGGCGAATCCAAATTGGCGAGCCAATACGATGCCCGTGATGCGAAGTGTGCAGACACAATCACCTGGGATTAGCGCGTGGTTATTGACCAAAGAGCAGTTAGCTTTGTTCGGTGCAGCATTAAAGCAGCGTTCTGATTATCGCGAGATACAGGCGGTAGATATGGTGATGTACAACGGCCAGAGTGAGTTCATGGAGCAGGTGCGTGGCCGCAATTATCTGCGAGACTATCAACGAGTTGACGGTGGCTGGCCACCTTACATCCCACAGACTGCTGAGTTGCGCGAAGGTTATCGTTTGCAGGTCAGTCCGATGTTGAGTGAAGATCGTTCCGTGGTCGATGTGGTGATTCGTTGTGAGATCGATCAAGTTGAAAAAATCAATAACGTGAACTTGGTGTTGCCGTTGCCTAATGGGCAATCGCAAAGCGCACAAATACAAGTTCCGCAAATGTCGAGTTGGCGATTGCATGAGCGATTCCGTTGGCCGGCTGATCAAGTTTTGGTGTTGAGTTGCGGTGTGGTTTCCGCGCCTGAAGGTGGTGCCAATAATACGCTGGCAGGCCAGACCAGCGGCTTGATGGGATTATTCCCGAGCAGTACCGGACAACGAGCGGATGCGTTGTTGGTGATTCAGCATAAAGGTGACGCGTCGAGTCATTTGGGTACACTGCCGGTGCAGTCGGCGGGGGCTTTGGGTGCTCCGGCTAATGGGGCCGCGGCCAATGGAGCTGCCACCAACGGCGCAGCTGGGGCGATGAGCAGTAGTCCAGCGGTGGGTGGTATAGGAGCGCCGCAGGGGCCAAGTCCTTTGCGGGCAGCACCTTACGGCGTGGGTTTTGGTTCTCCCGCAGCAACTGGTGCGGGAGTGGCTGGGCCGCAATTGCCTGGGGCTCGAAGTGCAAATCAACAACCCCTTGCCCCATCGGTCAGTCGTGGCCGATACTAATACCTCCCGGCTTCGGGGGCTTTGGTTACTGCGAATTTGGGGTAAATAGAAGATTTCCCGGCAGTGGCGTTTTGGAATTGGGGTAGAAAATCGTGGACCAAAAGAGTCGTGTCGTTATTACTGGCTTGGGTTTGGTGTCGCCGTTAGGTTTGGACATCGATCTATTTTGGCAGCGATTGGTTCAGGGAGAATCGGCCATTCGTCCGTTTGTGGGACTCCCGCAAGATGCATTGCCTGTGCGTTGTGGTGGGCAATGTCTGGAGTTTACCGGTGCTGCCGAGGAATATGGCCCTATTGATGGAACGCTCAAGCGCAACATTCGCAAAAATCAGAAAGTGATGGCTCGCGAGATCGAAATGGGCGTTGCGGCGGCTCAGCGGTCGATCTTTCATTCGGGAATTGCCGGTTTGACGCGTGATCCAGATCGATACGGCGTTTCTTTTGCCTCAGACTTGATTTTGACTCGACCTGAAGAGTTCATTGACGGGGTCAAAGGGTGTTTTCCTGATGGGCTTGTGACCGGTCCTGTGGACCTAAAGCGATGGCCGAATGAGGGGTTACCCAAAGTAAATCCGCTTTGGTTGCTAAAATATTTGCCAAATATGCCAGCCAGTCATGTCGCGATTTTTAATGATTTTCGCGGTCCCAATAATTCGCTCACGGTACGTGAGGCGGGTAGCAATTTGGTTTTGGGAGAGTCGGTCTCGGTGATCCGACGAGGCTGGTCGGACTGCATGGTGGTGGGGGCGACGGGGAGTCGCATCCATCCGCTACGTTCTGTTCATACTGCGATGCAAGAAGAATTGGCATCTCAGCGCGACAATCCAGCTGAGATGGCTCGCCCGTTTGACAAGAGTCGGGATGGAGCCGTTTTGGGTGAAGGAGCGGGAGCGATTGTGTTGGAGCGGCTCGATCATGCGGCGGGTCGCGGCGCGAAAATTTGGGGTGAAATCCTGGGCTCGGGTAGCTCGATGTCGGGGCCAATTTCGGCGGAAAATCGTGTGGAATGTCTGCGTAGAGCGATCAATACGGCGGTGGATGCGGCGGTCCGGCAGGCTGGCGAAGCTCTTCCTAAGTCGATGCACATTCATGCGCATGGAGCTGGAACTCGGGACGGGGACCGGGCGGAGCAGGCGGCCATATTGGACCTCTCAAAACGCTACCATTGGGGGGCTGTGCCTGTGGTGGCAGCGAAGAGCCACATGGGTTCTTTGGGGGCCGGGAGTGCAGCCGTTGAGGTGATAGCCAGCTTGGTGGCACTTGATCGAGGCCACTTGTTCGAGGTTCTTAATTTCAGGGATGCTGATGGCCCGTCTATTCGTATGGCCAAGAAGGAGGACCCCTCAGGGGATGGCTTTGTTCATCTAAGTTATTCGCCTCAAGGGCAAGTTAGTGCAGTTATTGTAAAGCGTTTTGCACCGTAAATGCCGATAAACGGGATGTTGACAGTAGTGCAATTTCGAGATAACTTTTCTCGATTCCCGAAGAACCGCTTTTGGTTCGGTCCGATCCTACTACCGTTTTCTCGATGGCAGGTGTGCGACTTGATCTTCCAACCTCAAAAAAACGAGGAAGGTATCGGTTCCTCGGTGTTCGGTCATGGTTGGAAGAGTATATGGAGTTTCAAGAACAAACTCCCCGTGCTTGCGGGCCCCTGAGGTTGCTGAGGAAAGCTTCACTCATCCGCTTGATTCCAGCGATGGCTTCCGTTGATAGGCCCAGAGCAACCCAATCCAGGACGCATGAATCCTAACGAGCTGTTACGGATTGTTGATTCGCTGCACCGCGAAAAAAACATCGACTCCGAAATTGTATTCCAAGCGATCGAGGCTGCCTTAGTGACTGCTGCCAAGCGTCATTATGGCGAGAACACTGATATCACCGTGCGGATTGCCCGCGATTCGGGAGTGATTTCAGCTATTTGTGATGCGCAGGAATTGAATCAGGATGAAATTGGTCGAATCGGTGCGCAAACAGCCAAGCAGGTGATTATCCAAAAGATTCGCGAAGCCGAACGCGATTCGTTGATGGATGAATTTGCCGGCCAGGTTGGGCAGATGGTCACGGGTGTTGTGCAGCGATCGGATCGCGGAATCACAACGGTTCAGCTCGGTAATATGGAAGCCATATTGCCTCGTAGCGAGCAGATTCCAGGTGAAAGCTATCACAACGGCGATCGAATTCGGGCTGTGATTTTTGAAGTCAAAGCTGCCGGCAACCGCGTTAAAGTGATCTTGAGCCGAACGCGTCCTCAGTTGGTTCAGCGATTGTTTGAGCAAGAAATTCCGGAAATTGCTGATAGTGTGATCAAGGTGAATGCGATTAGTCGCGAGCCCGGTTATCGCAGCAAGGTTGCGGTGAGCAGTTCCGACCAGCGAGTGGATTGTGTGGGTGCATGCGTCGGGATGCGTGGTAATCGAATCAAGAATATTACCAGTGAATTGGCTGGCGAACGCATTGATATTGTGCGTTGGAGTGACGATCCACTGGTATTGATCCCGAACGCGCTACAGCCAGCGGAAGCTGAGCAAGTGTTGTTGTGCGACATGATTGGTCGCGCCATTGTTTTGGTGCGAGAAGATCAGTTGTCCCAAGCGATTGGCCGACATGGCCAGAATGTTCGCTTGGCCAGCAAATTGTGCGGCTGGGATATTGAAATAATGACCGCCGACGAATTGGAAGAACAAATTCAACGGGCCGTTGCCAGCTATATGGAGCTGGAAGGTATGACCGAAGAGTTGGCTTCTCGATTGGTCGAACAAGGTTATCTCTCCTATGACGACTTGTCGGTGATTGAGCCTGACATGTTGATGGAAATGGGTGAGTTAACTGCGGAGCAAGTGGATGCATTGGTCAACCAGGCGGAAGAGCGGGCTCTGGAAGCTGAAGAAGCTGCCAATGAGCAAAAGCGATTGCGCCGTGAAGCCATTGAGCGTGGCGAGGTTCCGCCTCCCATGAGCAAAGGTGACAAGAAAGGTGGCGGAGCAGACCGAAAGTCGAGCGACGCTGGCGCTGAAGAAGGAGCGTCCTAGTTTCTGGTTTCTCATGTGTGAAGATTCGCGGCTGCAGCTAGACCGCGATAAGTTTTGTCGGAAGAATAGTTTGTAGGTGATATAGCCAAGCATTGAAAATTGTCGGAAGGGATAGTTCGAACGCGAATTATCTTGTTGGACCACGACGGGTGAAAATGCACCTGTCGTAGGAGATGACTCATGAGAAGCTGATAGGCCAGAACGAACCTTCGAGGATAGAGACCAAGTGCCAGTACGTATTTACGCGCTAGCGAAAGATTTGAAAATTGATAGTAAAGATCTCGTTACTTTATGTAATAAGATCGGGATCACGGGCAAAGGCTCTGCGCTAGCTAGCCTAGAAGATGATGAAGTTGCTCGTGTTAAGAAGTATCTGGCTGGTGGTGCTGCCAATTCGGGCGGTTCTTCTGCAGCTCCAGCTCCTTCGGCGGCTGCTACGGCTGCTCCACCTTCACCTATTGCACCGATTCCACCTCGGCAAGATCCAGCGATATCCCCGATTGACCGGGCGAATCGTCCGATCGGCATGATTCGAACCCCTGCCAGTGGTTCGGACGCCAAGGGAACAGCTCCGGCTGCAGAGGCTCCAGCAACCGCGCCCGTGGCGCCTGCTCCTGCTCCTGTCCCCGAAACACCTGTTGTTGAACCCGTTGTCGCTGTGTCACCTGTTGCAGAATTGCCCGCTGTTGAAGAACCACCACCTCCTGCACCTGTAGCCGAAGCACCTGTCAGCCGACCTGCGGCTGGAGAGCCGGCGGCACCTGTCGAGACGTTCACCCGCGAAGATTATGCTCGCGTGGCGCCTGTCTCCGGGGCTGGCAAAATGCGTATGATCGGCTCGCGTTCTTCTTCCAAGTCCAGTCAAGAAAAAGACAAGGACAAGGATAAGGACAAGGGAGCTGAGAAGCCGAGCGAAGAAAAAGCGAAGCGTCCTCAGGGGCCACGCGCGCCAGTGATCAACCTGGCTCGTATTCCAAAGTCGGCTCAGGCTCCACCGCAACAACGACCTCGAAACGAACCCGCTCCCCAAAAGCCTGAGATTCGACTCACCAGAGACTCGCTCGCAGGCCACAAAACGGGAAGCAAGGCTCACCTAGAAGAACTGCAACAACGTGAGGCAGCAGCCTCGGCAGCCCCTGCAAAACCGCAGCGTCAGAAGCCTGCCGATCCGGGAGCCGCTGCTCCGGGCTTTGTTCCGCCTGGTGGTTTGACCGAATTCAAAAATGCGGCTGAGAAGGCACGCAGTACCAAAGGCAAGCGTGTCGGTACCGATGATGAAGAGGCCGAAGTACGCAAGAAGATTGGAGCTGGCGTTTCGCAAGCTCGTGCCGAGCGTGCTAAGAAAAAGATCCGCGGTCCAGAGGATGTTGAAGAAGAAGGTCGCAGCGAAGTCGATGATCGTCGTGCCGCAAAACGCAAGACGCTCGTTCGGCGAGGTAACAACACCGCTGCACCTCGCAAAGATAAATCCGCTTTGGAACTACCATGCTCCATCCGCAACTTCTCCGAAGCGACCGGTGTGACCGCCGCTAAGGTGCTTAAGTCATTGATGGGAATGGGCAAGATGCTCAACATCAACGCCGCGTTGGACGAAGAAACCGCTTTCATGTTGGCTGCCGATCTGGGGGTTGAAGTCGAATTCAAGAAGCCAGAGTCACTCGAAAACGAGATGATTCAGCAGATCGAGAATCGCGAAGATAGCGAAGAAGATTTGATCCAACGTCCACCGATCGTGACCTTCTTGGGCCACGTCGACCATGGAAAAACATCGTTGTTGGATTACATGATTGGGACCAAAATCGTATCGGGTGAAGCGGGCGGTATCACTCAACAGATTCGCGCCTACCAAGTCGATAAAGATGGCAAACTCATCTCTTTCGTCGATACGCCTGGTCACGAAGCGTTTACCGAAATGCGTGCTCGTGGTGCAAACGTAACGGATATTGCCGTGCTCGTTATTGCAGCCGACGACGGCATTATGCCTCAAACGGAAGAAGCGATTAGCCATGCTAAAGCGGCTGGCGTTCCCATTGTTGTCGCCTTGAACAAAATCGATTTGCCTGGTGCAAACCCCGATCGTGTGAAGACGCAAATGACCCAGTTCGGTCTAACGCCGAGCGAATGGGGTGGTGATGTGGAAGTTGTGCCTACCAGTGCAATCACTGGCCAAGGTATGGATATGTTGCTCGACACCTTGCTTACCGTCGCCGAATTGCATGATTATCGTGCGAATCCTAACCGTGAAGCCGTTGGTGTGGTGCTCGAATCGGGTCAAGCGAGTGACCGCGGTGTGATCGCCAAGGTCATCGTGCAAAATGGTACTTTGAAGGTTGGCGATATTGTGGTTTGCGGTGCAGCTCACGGTCGCGTCAAGGCGATTTACGATAGCTTGCGGCCCAATAAGATGGTTAAGGACGCAGGTCCTTCCACTCCAGTCAATATCACCGGTTTGGATACACCGCCGAACGCCGGCGATCGATTCTATGTGATCGACGATATCGCAAAAGCTCGCGAAATCGCTTCGAGCCGCGCAGATACCAGCCGTACTCAATCGCTTTCGGGTTCGACCACCAAAGTTTCGTTCGCCGATTTCCAATCCTTGCTTCAGTCCGGAAAATTGGGCAAGAAGGAAGACAAGGTTCAACTCAACCTTATCATTCGAGCCGATGCACGCGGTTCGCTCGAAGCGATCGAGAAAGAAATTTCGAAGCTCGAACAGCATCCTGAAGTCGATATCCGTATCTTGCAAAAGAGCGTCGGTGGAATCACCGTGGCTGACGTTACCCTGGCGCATGCGTCACAAGGTGTCATCGTCGGCTTTAACGTAATTCCTGATGAGCAAGCACGTGGCTTGGCGGAAGAACGTCAAGTTGAAATCCGTCGTTACGACATCATCTACAAGTTGGCTGAGGACATTAAAGCGATCATCGAAGGTCGTCTACGTCCTGAAGAGAAAGTTATCGAGTTGGGCCGAGCTTTGGTCAAACAGGTCTTCTCGATCAGTCGCGTAGGTGCAATTGCAGGTTGCTATGTGGCTCAAGGTACGATCGAACGTGGTTGCCGCATCCGTGTAAACCGCGATGGACGTACGATTGGTGACTACGCTTTGGATTCTTTGAAGCGTCATAAAGATGATGCTAAGGAAGTGCCACGCGGTATGGAATGCGGTATCAAGTTGGCTGGATTTAATGACATCAAGCCAGACGACGTTCTGGAAGCTTATAAGATCGAAGAGGTGGCTAGAACGTTGGATTAGTCCACGTTGTTGCTGCCCCAAGTTTCTGGGAGTTGGAAAAGACTATGTCGTCACGTCGTTTATTAAAAGCCGCCGAAGCTATTCGAGAAGTGGTCAGTATGGCCATTCTAACCGAGCTGCGCGATCCTCGAATTCGCGACGTGACGGTGATCGGTGTTGAGGTTGCTCCCGACATGCGATCTGCCAAAGTCGCCGTGAGTATTATGGGACCGGAGAGCAAGCAACAGCTTGCTCTTCGTGGTCTCGATAATGCGAAAGGTTTTTTGCAATCGCGCATCGCGGATCGCATCGATACACGCTACACACCCAAACTACAGTTCGTAGTCGATCAGGGTGTTAAGAAATCACTGGAAGTGGGCAAAATCTTGGAGCAGCTCGCCGCCGAACGGGAGGCAGCCGGCCAAGATGAAGTATCCCCTTCCGATTCTATCTCAGCTGAGGATCATGATGATGCGGCAGAGATCGATTACGAACCACTCGATGAAACGGAAGTCGAACATTCAGAAGATTCCGACGAAACTTCTGAAAGATAATCCCGTTGTCACAGAGACTTTCAGCGGACCTCGTGTCGCTGAAATGTCGAACCCCAAGTTTTACTCCCGCCCACAAGGTGATGCATGAGTAGCAGTAATCGCGGTGAACGAATTGAAACTCTGCAAAAGTTGCTAAAGAAGCACTATAAGCCGATCGCAATTCCGACGGGCCGTAACGTACTTGAAAACCTCATCTATTCTTGCTTGCTAGAAGATGCCAAGTTCGAAGTAGCCGACGAGCTGTTTGCTAAAGCACAGCATGAGTATCACGACTGGAATGAAGCTCGTGTTACCACAATTACGGAGTTGGCAGAATTGTTCGCCATTCATCCGCTCCCTGTGCAAGTGGCAGTCCGGCTGAAGAAAGCGTTGCAAGCTATCTTTGAAGCTCGCTATTCGTACGATATTGAAGATCTGCTGAAATTGAATTTAGGTAAAGCGATTGAGACCGTCGAAGCCTGGGTTCCGACCAGCAAGTTCGTATCGGCCTTTATGCAACAGAATGCGTTTGGTGGGCATGCGATTGCAATCGATAATTCGACCATGCAAGCGTTGGTTTCCACTGGTGTGGCTCAATCGGCAGATATGATGAAGGGGTCGGTTTCCGGCCTGGATCGAGCTGTAGCCAAGGCTAAAGGACCTGAACTGTTCTCCCTGGTGCATCAGTTTGGTGTGGAGTTCATTTCGGATCGTAAAGCACCTGGGGTGCAAGCGATCATGACAGAGTTGGGTATCGAGATCGCCATACCCAAGCCGGCGCCAAAGCCAACCAGGCCAATAGAAAAAGCTCCCCCTGCTCCACCGGCTCCCGCACCTTCGGCGAAGAAGACGGACAAAAAAGAACCAGCCAAGGAAATTGCCAAAGAGCCACCGACTCCACCACCTGCAGCAAAAAGCCAAACGGGAAAGCCCACCACGCCTCCAAAGGCGACTCAAGCCGACAAGCCAACTGGAGCTATGCCACCTGCGAAACCTGCTGCTCCAGCTAAGGTTACTCCACCGGTCAAGCCAGTGATTCCAGCTAAGCCCAGCATTCCTGCCAAGCCACCTTTGCAGATTCATGTCAAGAACGCGACTAAGCCGGATGCGGCTAAAGGGGATACCAAGTCAGGTGGCAAGTCGGATGCCAAAGGGAAGAACCCACCACCGAAAGCTGCCAGCAGAGATGTAGGGCCGAAGTCGGGTAAAGGTGACACGAAGAAGCCGGGTAAAGCTCCTCCACCACCACCGGCGAAGCCGACGAAGAAAGCGCCGCCACCCCCCGCTTCCAATAAAGGTATCGCCAAGAAGAAGCCCAAATAAATGGCCGGCCATTCCCACTGGGCTGGCATCAAATACAAAAAAGCCAACGTTGATGCCAAGCGAAGCAAAGTTTGGAGCAAGTTATCGAAGGCGATTATCGTCGCTGCCAAATTAGGCGGCGGCGATCCCGCAATGAACGCTCGACTACGCAATGCCGTAGCCGACGCGAAAGCGGTGTCGATGCCACGCGATAACATCGAACGGGCCATTAAGAAAGGGACAGGCGAACTCGACGGAGGAAACTTCGACGAGATTCTCTACGAAGGTTATGGGCCAGGCGGCGTCGCTGTGTTGTGCGATATCATGACCGATAACAAGAATCGTACGGCGCCCGAAATCCGCAAGATCTTTGAAGTAGCCGGCGGCAAACTGGGGAGTACCAATTGTGTTGCCTATCTTTTCGAGCGCAAAGGCATCATCGCTGTGAAGAGCGGGCAGATTGCCGAAGAGCGTTTGATGGAAGTTGCCCTCAATCTTGGAGCCGAAGATTTACAATTACACGACGAGACAATCGAAATCGTCACGCTCCCGGAAAACTTCTCAGCTGTAGCGGAAGGTTTGGAAGAGGCGGGTGTGACGATCGAGATGAAGCAGATCATGCGGATTCCCGCCAGTACCGTTGAACTCGACGCAGAGACCGCCAAAACGGTGCTCAAGTTGCTCGAGAACCTGGAAGATCATGACGATGTGCAAAGCGTCTCTACAAACCTCAAAATAACGGCTGACGTACTGTCGAATTAGCTTTTTTCGTGGTATTCCGTTAGCCGGCATATACAATTCGGCCCAATTTTTTAGGCATTTCGCGCCCTAAAGTTGCCACATCTGTGCCGAGTCTGCAGACCCATTTTTATTGGAGATCGAATTTCATGGCCCACGTGAGTGAGAAAACGGTTGCCGTTCGTGAAGGTTGGGGAATGCTGGGTATGCTGCTTCCTCTGTTCTTGGTAAGTGTCGTGCTATTCTTGGGAGGGATACCCTTAATGCCCTTCGGGATTGTTTTGACTGTCGCCGGGGCTGTCTTGGGGATACTCTCGTTCGTCGGCTTGTGCGGTTTCTTTACATTGCAACCGAACGAAGCAATTGCATTGAGCTTTTTTGGTCCTTATATCGGCACAGTTCGCGAAGCGGGCTTCTATTGGGCAAACCCTTTTTACTCCAAAACTCGCGTATCTCTTCGAGCTCGCAACTTTGAAGGGACTCGGCTGAAGGTCAATGACAAGCAAGGTAACCCGATTGAAATTGCGGCTGTGATCGTGTGGCAAGTGACCGATACCGCCCAAGCGCTCTTCGAAGTGGAAAACTATGAAGAGTACGTGAAGGTGCAGAGCGAAACCGCAGTGCGTCATCTAGCGAATCATTACGCATATGACCATGGCGAAGAACATGAGGTCACTTTGCGCAGCGGTGTGGAAGTTGTTTGTGAAGCGTTATGCAAAGAATTGCAAGAGCGATTATCAAAGGCTGGGGTCGGTGTCATTGAGGCTCGCTTAACGCATTTAGCTTATGCCCCAGAGATTGCAGGTGCGATGTTGAAACGCCAGCAAGCTGAAGCGGTGATTGCCGCTCGTCAAAAAATTGTGCACGGTGCGGTGAGCATGGTTCAGATGGCGCTCAATGAACTTTCTGAAAAGAACATTATTCAATTCGATGAAAATCGCAAAGCGGCAATGGTAAGCAATCTGTTGGTTGTCTTGTGTGGTGAGTCCGATGTGCAACCAGTGATCCAGGCAGGCGGTCGCGATAACTAAATAGTGTTGCGACATCGAAGTGATACAGGCCTCGTAGTGCGAATCGATCGCATTACGAGGCCTTTTTTGTTGAGGCTTGGTTTAGCTAAGAACTATGTCCATTGAGCCATGTACAAATTCCGGTAATCGCCAAAAGTGTTGCGCGGGATCTTGCTCGAAATAGACGGCGATCAAAAGGGCAAAACAATCGTTCCATCGTCGCATGCCAGGTTGGTTGGTAGGTGTGGCAGCCACCTTTCCAGCAACCATGGACGAACTGGTACCTAGTAAGGCGATATGGTGCTCTAAATAGCCGAATAAGTTCACAACGCAAGCACCTTGATCCTCAAAAATGATTCGCTCGGATGCTAACTCGTTGGCTCGCCATGTTTCGATAAAAGCCTTAATTTCATTAACGATTGACTCTGCATCGTCGCGTTTGATTCCATCGGTCATCATCTCGGCTACAACTCTCTGGCGATAACTTGTGCGATGACAGAAAAGGTCGAGGGCTTTGAAGATCTGTTTGAAATAGATGCGCAGGTCTTCCAGCATAAGATCCAGTTTTGCAGGTACGTTTGGCAGAATGCTGGTGGTTTTCAAGTTAGGGTATAATGCTGGGTCTGTCCAAAACAACTTATGTTCAAAGAGATCGGCGACGAGTTCTGCGACAAGAGGGGCCATCGCCGTTGGGATTCTGTTCCAAATCCAAAGTCGCATATATTCGGCAAATCGAACGTCGTGCAGTTTCCAGCCCGTGGCTGTGCGTTGCAAGCAATCGCTGAGTCGCATTTTGCTTCGATCAGGCATAACCACAACCGAATTCCAATCGAAGTTTTGATCGAAGTCTGCGAGTTGTTGATAAAGACCTTCTAAACGCAACATGCTGGCTTGCCAACCATGTCCCCAAATGTCGTGGACCAAATAGCGTTCCACTAGCGCCAAAGGCAAGAAGCCAATCACGCGGCCAAGTTCACGTCGAATATAAGATGGAGCTAAGCCACTTATGTCGGCAAGCTGATCGATGAGCGAAGGATCTACCTCATCGCCGCGCAAGAATCCAAACATTGGAAATTGCGAGAACTGCCATTGCTTGAATTTTTTGAGCCGAGCTCGAAAGGCGGTGAAACCGGCGTGTGATGTATCCATCGGTTCTTCGTCGCAGAATATGTCGGGCAACGCGAAGAAGAAAAGCGTTCCGGAAACTGCGAAATGGCAATCCGTAAACGCTCCGTCAAGCTCAGGAAACAAGCGACATAAGAGTCGATTTGCGTTTTGCGGTTGTTCATTGGGGCGGCTATCGAGTTTATAGAGAGTGCGGATCGCAGATATCAAACGCGATTTGTCGCGGGTATCTTCTAAGTCGACTTCGAGTATTTCCCTTTCTCGCTGCCATGTATCCGATGTGACCCGCAAACGCCGTTGCAACCAAGCGCGAAGCATAGCCGCATCGCTTTCAGAACCATGCCAGTCGGCATGGTAAGCGTGTAGTGTTGGAGTACGCAGCGTGTCGATGATGGGGGCTGAGCCTATGGTGCAGGCATGTAGTTTCAAGGCGACTTCGGTGGTGCGAGCCCATACGGCATCGAGAACAATTTTATCATTGGTGAGACCTGCGAAGGATGATTGCAATGTTTGGGTGACGTATTTTTCTAAGCGGTCGATGATGGCTGTTAGTGGAGCCAGATCGTCACATGCGAGATGAGAGGTTGAACTCGGTTTTGATAGGTGCCGCGATAACTCGTCCAAACATGCATAAGCACTCTTGGCCGATAGGGGAAGAGTGAAGCGAATTGGTGAAAAGATGGGAGGTGGCGGTTTCATAAACTTGACTTGTCTGAGGGGGAAGATCACCATGTACCCCAATAGGTTCTCCCGTTCTTGCTCCCCCTTGGACTTGCCGATGTCTGATTCAACTCCGCCGAATGAACCGCCATCTGAAGAGCCTAAAAAGGTCGATCGAGATACTATCGAGAAGTTTCGACCCTATCTTAGTATCTTAGCCCAGACGAAATTTCAGGCTAAACTACAAAGCAAGCTCGATACCTCTGATATTGTGCAACAGACGATGCTCCAAGCCTACCAGTCGTTTGAGCAATTTCGGGGTAAGACGGAAGCGGAATTAGCGGGTTGGTTGCGGCAGATTTTGGCAAACATTATTTCGCGTAGTTTACGGGATTTGGGGCGAGGCAAACGAGATATTCAGCGCGAGCGATCGATCGACGCTGAATTGCAGCAATCTTCGATGCGTCTGGGTGGTCTCTTGGCAGATAACGGTCAGGTGACGCCAAGCCAAAATATCATGCGGGATGAAATAGCGGCGAAGCTGGCTGGGGCGTTGATGGAGTTGCCGGATGATCAACGGCAGGCAATCCTCGGAAAATATTGGCATGGCTTAGCTTCCACAGAGATCGGAGATCAATTGAATCGTTCTCCCGAGGCAGTAGCAGGTCTTCTCTATCGCGGCCTAAAGCGACTTCGGGAAATTATGGTTGAAGCACCTCCGAAATGAGTGAATCGTCCTCCCAACGCGATGAACGCATTGAGCACGCGATTGCCGAATATCTTGTCGCTACCGAAGCGGGTTTGGCATTCAACATCGCTGAGTGGTTAGAGCGTTATGCAGATGTAGCGGATGAGTTACGAGAGTTTGTGCAGTTTCATGAACAAGCGATGGGAATCGCTACTTCGAATGCCGACAATGCAGCGACCGTTGTGCCTTCAAGTATTTGGGAGAGTGGAGTACTGCCGACTCACATCGGCAATTATGAAATACTGGACGAAATTGGTCGGGGTGGAATGGGAATCGTCTTTCGAGCTCGCCATCGCGACTTGCAAAGAGTGGTTGCTCTGAAAGTGATTCGGTCGGGTGAATTCGCGAGTGCCGAGGAGACTGCTCGCTTTCGCGCAGAGACAGAAGCCTGTGCCCGTTTGCAGCATCCCAACATCGTGCCGATCTATGACGTAGGAGAGCAAGCGGGGCTGCAGTATTTTACGATGGCGTTGATTGATGGACCGACGTTGGTCGAGCGATTACAGCAAGAAGAGATGCTTGCCAAAGATGCCGCACGTTTGGTTCAAAAGCTAGCGATGGCGATAGAGAACGCGCATGACGCTGGGATCATTCATCGAGACCTTAAGCCGGCGAACATTTTGTTCAATTCAGCGGGCGAGCCATTCATTACCGATTTTGGTTTAGCCAAGATGGCCGGCACTGATGATATGCTAACGACCACGGGACAGATACTCGGCACACCTGCATATATGGCACCGGAGCAAGCGACGGGGCGACGCAGTCACATCGGCGAATCGGCTGATGTTTATTCGTTGGGCTGTTTGTTGTATTTTTCATTGACGGGTCAGGCTCCCTTTCATGGACCAACACCTTTCGATATTCTCCTGCAGGTGTTGGAGCGGGACCCTCCCCTGCCCCGTCAAATCAACCGTCAAGTCCCTGCCGTACTGGAACGAATATGTATCCGGGCGATGGCCAAGCGTGTAGAAGACCGTTATGCCTCAGCCGAGCAGTTTGCGGACGACTTAGGTAAGTTTCTAAAGGATGAACCCGTCTCTTGGCCCGAGATTACTTGGCCACAGCGATTGAGTGCTTGGTGGCGGCGAGAGCCGATTTTGGTCTCGCATTTGGCAGGTATCCTGGCGACGGCATTGATTGTGAGTGTCGCGGTGATCTCGCGTGGCTCGGATTATCGATACTATGTGGCGAGAATATTGTTGTTTGCGACCTGGGCGGGTGCTTCGATCTTGTTGCAGATCTTGTTGAAGCGACCGAGGTGGAAAGATCCTATTTGTTATACATGGGCGGCGGTCGATATTGTTCTTTATACCTCGCTGTTATTGTTTGCTGATCCGCCGCGTGGTCCGCTACTGGTTGGTTATCCCATGTTGATTTGTGCCAGCGCGCTTTTCTATCGTCGTACGTATGTGATCTTTATGACCAGCGGCTGTGCGGTTGGTTTTTTGATGTTGGTGTTATTGTCTGGTAATCCCGATTTCACCAAGCCAGATTTTGTTGCCATTTTTATCACCGGCATGGCGGTCATCGGCCTAATCCTTTCGACCATGATCCGCCGCATTCGTGCGCTTTGTGCCTACTACGACGAGAACGTAGGTTTGTAAGTAGGTCCGCCACACGTAGGTCCGCCGCTCCGAGGCGAAGCTACGCGATCACGATAGCACCAAAGGGCCGTCTCCGCAGTAGTCGGGGTTACCAAAGCGTTCGATATGATGGCCCATGCCATGAGCGATCGACATCAACAAGCGATTGTGCGAGACCTTTGGCAAACGCAACGATCGGCCCATCTTGAAGTTGAGCCCACCACCGATCAGCACAAATGGAATGTCGTTTAGGGTGTGAGAGTTACCTTCGCCTAATTCGTTGGTCCAGATGATCGTCGTGTTGTCGAGCATGCTACCTTCGCCATTGGGTTCAGGTGTCTCGGCCAACCGTTTAGCTAAGTAAGCGATCTGTTCGCAGTACCAAGTATTGATTTTGGTCAATTTTTCTTGAGCTGCTTCATTGCTGTTTGGCTCATGTGATAGCTCATGGTGTCCTTCATCGACTCCGAGCCATTTCATTTTGGCCTGACCGACCGAGTTGGTGAACTGTAGCGTCGCGATGCGAGTGAAGTTACCGATGAAGCTGTTGACCATCAAGTCGATTTGCATCTTGCTGATGCGTGGCATGTTATCGTTATCGTTGCGCACACCTGGCTCTAGTTCTGGTACGGCATGGTTGAGCACGTTATCGTTGGAGCTGCGCAATTCTTGTTCGGTTTCGCGGATCAGGGTAGCATGTTCTTCGAGTAATTTAGCATCTTCGCTGCTTACTACTTCCTTCAGCTTACGCAGATCTTCTTGTAGATCATCGAGCACGCTGTTCAAGCTTTCACGGTCTTTCATTTGGCCGTAGAGTTTGTTGAACATGGTGTAGGGATCGCTGATAGGTGCGATCGGTTTATTGCCGCCGGAGTAAACCATACGTGTCCAAGTGTCAGCTCGATCAGGCACGGAAACTCCGAACTCAAGTGAGCCGAATCGAGTTTCCGATTCGGGGCGGCTTTGCAGATAGCGTTTGAGTTCTTGATCGACCGATAGACCGGTGGCCCAACCGGCCGGTGTGTCCGAACCACCCTGGATATTGCCGGGGAAAAGTTCAACACCGGTGAGGAGGCACCCGATGCCGCGCATATGATTGTCGCCATCGCCCTTGATTTTGTCGCAAACACCTTTAAGAACTAGCGTCTTGTCCTTAAAAGGATTTAAAGGCGACAGGATCGGCTTCAGATCCATGGAAGCGAAGCTAGCTTCGTCTCCATCATGATCAGGCCAGAAACGGTCGCGCACAACGCCGTTGGGGCTGAAGATGATCACCAAACGTTGCTTGCGGCCGGTGCTTGAAGCGAAGCCCAAGCTTTGCAAATTAAGCCATAGTGGCAATGAGGCTGCGCTCAGTCCGAGCGTTTGCATAAAGCTGCGTCGTGAAACGGCGTTATTCATCATTCACATCCTTTTGTTAGTTCGCTTGTGCCGTGGAGTTAGCTGGTGCAACCGACTCACGTGGACCGCGACAAGCGATCTCGGCAATATCAATCATTAGTCGACGAATATCAAATTGGTTTTCCGCAAATCGACGACGTAACTCGTCAGGAGTTTCGTTGCCGTAGGCGCGAACAGGCTGTTTGATCATATGGTGGAAGAGCTGTTCGATAAATGCGTCTTGTACTTCCGTGCTGTTGACCAAGAAGTCGCCTAGTGGTTTGATACCATCGAATGAAACCAATTCACCATTCTCTTGCAAGTATTCGCCTCGATCATCGATCGCTTTTCCTCTTTCTTCAGCGCGGAAGCGACCAATGGCATCGAAGCTCTCCAGCGAGAATCCCAAGTTATTGATCATGTCATGGCAGCTTTGGCAGGTGGCTGCTTGCGTTTGCAATACAGTACGTTCCCGCGTGGTCAAGCTCGGGTGAAGGTCTTCGCTGAAGGGTGAGACTGCAGCGGGAGGAGCTTTCAAGCGGCGACCTAAGACATGTCGTGTCATGAAGACGCCACGATGGATCGGTGAACTGGCGTTATGGTACGAATACATCGCTAGTACCAACGGATGGGAAAGCACACCTATGCGTTGTTGCGGGTCCATTTTGACTTTATAAAAACGGGCTTCGACGGAAGAGTTCGTACCGGCGATTGGTGCGCCGTTGAGGTCGTAACCGTACAATTTGGCGAGACGTTCATTAAGGTAAAGATAGTCGACGTTGAAGAATAAACGGAAATCTGGTTTAGGGGTTTCGAGCACATCGTCAATGAAGAAATCAAGCGATATGTGTAGGTCGGCCAACGTCTGGGGATCGAAATCAGGATAA
>JBILTA010000296.1:0-6813 GCA_044371785.1 Pirellulaceae bacterium
GACAATGGTACAAGTTGGTATGGCCACCGCTTACCACAAATCCAACACAAGGAAAAATGGGCTCAGCGCTCATCAATTGGCAAGCATAGATATGAGCATGCACATGATGAACGGTGACCAACGGAACTTGCCAGGCCCAGCTCAACGCTTTAGCTGTAGCTAAACCCACCAGCAATGAGCCAGGTAAGCCAGGTTCGGTGGCGACGGCAATGGCAGCGAGATCTTTGAAGGTGATGTTGGCGCGTTTGAGGGTTTCATCGATCACAGGCAACATTCGTTCGAGATGCGCTCGGGCTGCGATCTCGGGCACAACCCCAGAGAACCGTTGATGCAATTGTTCTTGGCTGGCGATGACCGACGACAGAACTTCGCGTTCGCGGCTGATCACCGCAGCGGCCGTTTCATCGCAAGTGGACTCGATCGACAGAAGATATTTCACGCAGCACCAACCTAAGCCAAGAAGTTTTCGAGGACTGCGAAACCATTTTGCAGATCATCGACCAATACACAAGGTTCTGATTTTTGCAACTCATCGCGTGGATGGCCACCTGTTCCGACAGCGATCGTTCGCGCTCCCACAGCCTTACCGAGAGCCACATCATCAGGCGTGTCCCCGATCACCACAACTTGCTCTTGGCTCCATTGCGAGTCCGCTACGGTCTTCAAGATCGGTGGGATCTCTTGGGCCAAATCGATGCGACGTAAAGCTCTTTGCCCATAGATGCCGAAGCCGAACCAACCATGCAGGTTGAAATGTGAGAGTTTAATCTTAGCCGATTGAAGCGAGTTGCCTGTAAGCAGTCCCAATTTGAAACGCTGATCTTGTGCAAGTTGTGGCAAGAGCGTTTCAATACCTGTGCAGACTTTGCCTGGGCGAAGATGCATTTGTGTGGGGAGGAGGTCCAAATACGCTTGTCGAAAGCGTTGTAAGTTTTGATCTGTGGCTGCGATCTGATGTCGTTCTAGATATTCGGTAAAGATGCCCAAGTCGGTGCGTCCTTGGAGGGTGATCGATTCTGTCCGTTGCTGATGAAATTCCTTTTCAAGGGCCAAGTCTAAGGACAAACGTCCAGCACCCGCCGCATCGATCAAGGTACCATCGATGTCGAACAACAAATACAGTGGCTGGGGCATGGAGGGCTCAAATTGTTACAAACGAAGCGAATGTGCAGTTCAACTACCGAAAATGGTACCCCCTCTCGCCCCTTGAACCAAGAGGGAGGTCGTCAATCAACCCTGAGCTGATACACTGTTAAGTCGTTTAGCCCGTAGCTAAATCGTTTAGCCCGTAGCTGGAGCGCAGCGCAGGCTAGGGTTTTTTCGGATTACAACCTTAACTCCCCGAAAACCGTCCGACCTTATTCGCAAAGCATTCCTCATGGTTTATCCAATCCAAAAACCAACACCATAAGCCACCCGCTCCCAAGCAAGTTAACCTCTGACGACCTTTTACGGTTTCCGTCCTTATGAATGACACTACCACAACTACCGTTGATAAATCGGGCCAGCGAATTCGGAAGATGTTCGCTGAGATCGCGCCGCGCTACGACTTAATGAACCATCTTCTGTCGCTGAACATCGACAAGTCTTGGCGCAAGTTTACGGTCGAAAAATTGCGGCTTATTCCCGGTATTCCCGTCTTGGATGCCTGCACTGGCACCGGCGACTTGGCTCTTGCGATCGCCAAAAAATACCCCGGCCAATTCGAAGTGATCGGTACCGACTTCTGTCCGCCGATGCTTGATATTGCTCGTAAAAAGGGGAGTGCAGGGGAGAGCAGCGAACAAAAGGTGCAGTTTATCGAAGCCGATACGATGCATTTGCCCTTTCCAGCGGATCATTTTCAAGCGGCGACGGTCGCCTTTGGCCTTAGAAACGTCTCCGATACGCTTGCTGGTTTAAAGGAATTAGCCCGAGTTACTCGCAATGGTGGCGAGGTTGGCATCTTGGAGTTTTCACGGCCATCGTTACCAGGTCTAAAGCAGTTCTATCAGTTTTATTTTCGGCACGTCTTGCCCCGCGTTGGACAAGCGATGGCCAAGAACGATCAGTCGGCCTACAAATATTTGCCCGAGAGCGTGATGGAATTTCCGTCGGGCGAAGATCTTGCCAAACTGATGCGTGAAGCCAACATGGTGGATATTCGGATGTATCCATTAACATTCGGAGTGGCTACGTTGTACTTGGGGCGAGTTCGCAAGTCAGAAGTAGGAACCTAAGCGATGTCGAAGCCGATCGTATTGGCGATGTCGGGAGCCAGCGGTGCTATCTATGCCGTTCGGTTATTGCAGCTCCTATTGGCAGCGGGCCGAGAGGTGCATTTGACCGTTAGTCCTGCCGCTCAAGCTGTCATTCAGCAGGAACTTGGTGTATTAGTCGATCTCCGTAAGTTCGACTTAGCACTGTTGTTGCAAGACTCCTATCCGAAGCTTCCGACGCTCAAACTGCGAAGCATCGAGCAAGTGCTGAGCGGTGCGAGTCCACTTACTCCGAAGCGTCTCGTCTATCACCATTATCAAGATTACATGACGCCCATTGCTAGCGGTTCGTTTCTTACCGAGGGAATGGTGATTGCTCCTTGTTCGGGGAGCACTTTAAGTGGCGTCGTCCATGCTTCGAGCAATAATTTGATTCAGCGCGCTGCGGACGTTCACTTGAAGGAACGTCGCAAGCTGATTTTGATGACACGCGAGACGCCGCTATCCACTTTACAGTTAGAGAACATGGCCCGCGTATCGCAAGCGGGAGCAACTGTGTTACCGGCTAGTCCTGGTTGGTATCACACGGTCAATGGGCTTGAGGATTTAGTGGATTTTGTGGTCGCTCGTATCATGGATCATTTGGGAGTGGAGCATCGGTTGATGCAACGTTGGGGGCAGGTGGGTGATGAGTCTTAACAGCGAATCATCGTCTCCAGTGGATGTTAGAGCTGCAGCTCCAAAGCGAGAGAAATCGTTATGGATTCGCTTTGGAGAAATGGTCCGATTCAGCCATACGCTGTTTGCATTGCCCTTTGCGGTGTGGGCTACGGTCATGAGCTTAGCTGTTCCTTGGCCTGAAGGTGTTTCGGCTGGATCGAACATTGTCTTGCGATGTTTTGGTATCTTGTTATGCATGGTTTTCGCCCGCAGTTCGGCGATGGCTTTTAATCGGTGGGTTGACGCGGAGATTGATGCTAAGAATCCTCGCACAGCGACGCGTCACATTCCGGCTGGTAGCTTGACGAAGCAGCAAGTGATTTTGTTTTGGTTAGCGAACTCGTTTGGTTTTGTTTTGAGTTGTTTGTTGTTTTGGCCGAACGTGTTGCCAGTGATCTTGAGTTTGCCGGTGTTGTTGCTGTTATGGGGTTACAGTTACACGAAGCGTTTTACGGCATTATGTCATGTTTGGTTAGGTGTGTCGTTGATGCTTGCCCCGGTTTGTGCTTGGATCGCGATGCGAGGTGAGGTGGTACAAGTTTTTCCAACGGATGTGCTTCCCGCTGTGATGGTTGGTTTGAGCGTGTTGTTTTGGGTGACGGGATTCGACATCATTTATGCGTTGCAGGATGAGTCATTCGATCGTGCGGCGGGGTTGCATAGTATTCCGGCAAGGTTGGGTGTAAAGAACTCATTGCGTTTGGCGGCTGGGTTGCATGTGGTGATGGTTTTGATGTTGGTTGGTTTAGCGTGGTTCTTTCCGCAGTTATCGCTCGGTTGGATATATTTGTCGGTGGTCGCTTTGATTGCTTCGTTGTTGGTATGGGAGCATCGGTTGGCGAACCCTCAAGATCTCATGAAGCTGAACATAGCTTTCTTTCAGATCAACATCGTGATCAGTTTCCTTCTTATGACCGCCGGCATCCTCGACTCTTTAACGTAGGCCGCGAGTCCCCAGGTAGGCCGTGAGTCCCCTTTCGGCCCTCCTATCCCTTCTCACCTCACTCCTCTTTCCTAACTTCCCAATTTCAAACCTCTCTCTTCCCTCTTCTTCCGTTTTCCGAATCGCAATCTAGGCCTTTTCAGACCGCATCGAGCGTGTTACATTTTGATCTTTCCAAACGCCCTTCTAGCTCAATTGGCAGAGCAGCTGACTCTTAATCAGCGGGTTGTAGGTTCGAGTCCTACGAGGGGCATTTTTCTTTGGCTTGCGGCTAATACAGCCACTTCTGTAAGCCTGTGCAGTATCTTAAATCCCTGTGGAAACTGCATTTTTTCGGATCGCGGAGTTGTATAGGTGTTGGGTTAGTAGTGTACGCTCCTGTGTCGCTTTTGGGGCTGCAGATACGGCTTCTACAGCATCCTCGGACCGCGTATAGAATCCAGTTCGCGAGATCTTCTTAAGGCTCTGGCGCTGTCTATTGCGCAATTTAGGGAATCCCACCGCTCTCCGCCTGATTGGGCAAGATGGCAACGAATCGGGCTGAATACATCACAAGCGGTATGTTTATGACAGAGTAAATTCTAGGAGTTTAGTAAATATCGATTGACGGAAGTTACTAACCAAGGCATATTTACGCAGTAGTAAACTAGGTCTTTATGGTAAAATGATGAGTTATTCGGTTCCAAATTTCGAACGCTTATTCACGGAGTTGCTGGGAGAGCTTGGCCTTTTCCAAGTTTCGAAGACCACTGGTGGAAAGGATCATACTAGTGGCTTTAGGGTCATTGCGCCCGATAGCTCGGAATTTCGCTTGGAAGTGAAGGAATACAAACGAATAACGCCCTCCACTGCCGAGTCAGCTTGCTTGGCTTTGATGCGAAGCGGGGAGGAGAATGGCCATGAGCCAGTACTCTTTGCGGCCGTTGTATCGGATCGAACGGCTGAGATCGCGCTCAAGTATGGCGTATCCTGGATGGACTATGCTGGAAACTGTCGCCTCGTTTTTCCTTCCCAGCGAATCTACGTTCGTCGAAGTGGTATCGACAATCCCTTCGGTAAGCAGCTGCCGAAGTTGTTGAACGTCTTTTCTTCGAAGTCGAGTCGTGTGGTCCGGGCGATGTTGCACGAGCCATTGCATGATTGGCAACTTAAAGAGCTTGCTAAGCATCCCGATGTACAGATCAGTCCGGGGCTCATGTCTCGCATCAAGCGTTCTCTGGTCGATGAGGACTACGCAGAGATGGTTGACGGGAAGCTCCGCTTGAAGAGGCCCGATGATCTGTTGGACGATTGGGTAAAGCACTACCGAAGCCACAAGCCACTCGAATACAACTTCTATATGCGCGGTGAACTGGAACAAGTCGAGCAACACGTTGCGAACTGGAGTTCGAATACCAATACGCTCTGCGCACCTTCTCGTTTTTCAGCCGCTTGGCGACTTGCACCCGAAGTGCGATACAATGTGGCTAGCTTTATGGTTTCGAGAGACGCGAGTCTGGATGAATCTCTGACTGAGCTCACTAGTAACTACGGCGCGCGCCAGGTTGAAACGGGGGCCAACTTAGTCCTCCAAATTTGCGACGATGAAAGTTACCTCAGCCATCGCCTGGGTGAATCACTTCAGACAACATCTCCATTGCAAACGTACCTTGACTTAAGTGCGATGAATGGTCGAAGCGAAGAAGCGGCGATGGCGATTTATGAGAAATTCTTGAAGCAGCCATTCAAGGAGGCAACGGAACGAGCGCGAGGACAAAATGAAGGAAACTGAAGCCGCGCGAGCCGTCTTAATCGAGGTGCTCAATGCACTCGGCGCGATGCGCGATGAAATTGTGATCGTCGGTGGTTGGGTCCCGGACCTTTCCACCCGAGTTCTTTGCAGGTGGCGGAAACGCGACCTTGACCGAGCAAGGAAGTGTCATCATCACGCCAATGGTTTGTATGAAGCTAGATCGACCATTCCGCAGTGAGCAAGCCCTCCTCCAACCCGATCGCGGCCTCCTGTGGTGGAACCGCTCGATCCTGCAAGCTCTTCTCGTATGGGACCCCACCAATTTCCCCGGCCCTTCTTGGGAAGTCACCGCCCCCGACGATCGTCCGCTACTTCGCAGCGAATTGCAACCGATTCGAGCTACGGCTCCGGCGGATGTGCCGGATCATAGTGGTTGGTTGGGAATGCAAATGGTGTTTGCGATGCAATGGGATTGGGAAATGAGCTAAAGATGAAGTAGGCAGACTGGCTTAAATGATAGAAGTTGCTATGTACATAGTCGATTTTCCCTACTCTTGAGCGGTACGAGTCAATCAGTTTTCACCTCCTTTTTGCTCTCCCCTTGAATTTGCCAATCTTGGCCCTCTTGATCAACACTCTTATCACGTTGTAAGGCAGTTTCGTGGATGAATTGCTTCGCCTAATTGCTGTGGATTCTCGCGCGTTCCGACTTGGCGCGTAGGTTTGTGTGACAACTCAACGGAAATCGACCTTGTATACTTTCGGATGCGGCAAGCTATGCTACCAAGGTACTTGTTCGGGCAACTACTCGACGAACAGCCGGAGAGTCAACCTTTCCGACATTAACTGCTTATTGACGGAATGCGATTCCCACAATAATTTTCTGGACGCGGGCTGAAAAGGCTGAGATAATGCAGGAGAACGGTGTAGGTAACAGCATTTCGGAATTATTGCCGGAAGCCTGACCGGAATAATTACAAGTTCTGGCATCCGGAATCCAATGCTCCACGACGTTGTGATCGCCCTGAAACGCGTTAGCGTTGAACTGCATCTTGACGTCGACCGAGATGTCGGTAGTGCATTTGCAGTGGCAAAAAAATTGTGGGCAGAAAAATAGAGCCATGAGCCCCCAAGTCTTCCATTTTTTTGCCCACCATTTTTCTGCCCCTCTATCTCTAATCTCAAGTTGCGTTTCTTGTAATGAAGCGATTAAGCGATAA
>JBILTA010000297.1:0-6808 GCA_044371785.1 Pirellulaceae bacterium
CCTGATTGTCACTTTGCTGACACGCGATTTCGGTAAGGTATCGGCTTTGGCCAAGGGGGCTCGGCGGCCCAAAAGTCCTTTCGAGGCTGCTCTTGACCTACTGTGCCGTTGTCGCATAGTGTTCCTTCCAAAATCGGGCGATGTTCTCGATTTGTTGACCGAAGCCAAATTGATGCGACGATTTCGCAATGATAGTCGGCGATTAAGGAATTTATACGCTGCTTATTACGTTGTGGAGTTGTTGAGGGAATTGATCGATCATGGTCAGCCTCAAGCGGATGTTTATGATTTGGCGGAAGAGACGTTGTTGAAGTTGGAACAAGATGCTCAAGTGGATGGCGTTTTGTTGCAATTTGAAATGAGTTTGTTGAGATTGTTGGGACATCAACCGAGTATGACGCGCTGTGTCGGTTGCGACGCACCGTTGTTGGAAGATGGCCCAGTTTATTTCGGACTATTGGTTAGTGGCGTGTTGTGCGATCGCTGTGTGGCGGGGCAACGGCAAGTCATTAGGATGCGAGAAGAGAGTCGAAAGATATTTGCATTGTTGTCAGAACAGTCGGGCTGGGAGTCAGGATGGCTCACGATACCCGACCAAGTGCGCGGCGAGTGCCGGGCGATTATTCAACGCTATTTGACGGTCCATTTTGACCGGCAATGGCAACTACACCGATATCTTGAGGATTTGGCACGTTGACACGGACGTCGAAAGCCAGAACATGGAAGTTCACCGCTCAAGCGGTTGCTTTCTTTATTAATACAGCAATAGGTTTGGCCCTGTTGAGTGGCGGAACTGGGTGTCGGTTATTTGATCCGACCATCAGTTCCGATGAAGAGTACAATCGCGCTAAACGACAAATCGAATCTTCACCTGAAGATGACGAAGATTGGGTTCGTCCTGAGGGGGAATCGGTCGAGAAACGGAAAGAGGGCGCGCTCCCTATTCTCGATAAATTGTTTCGATGGGAAAAAGCTAAGAACCCAGATCTGGCCAAGAAGCTTTATAACGAAGCGGACATCAAGTTCAATGAGGCCAAAGCGCTCGAGGGTCATGAGCGACGGTTGGCGTTCCGAGCCGCTGCTAAGAAATATAAAGAAGCTGGTAAGAATTGGCGGAACTCTTATCTAGAACAAGATTCGCTTTATATGGAAGGCCGCAGTTACTTCTTTGCGGAAGATTATCCGAAAGCCGAAGATGGTTTTACTCGCTTGGTGAAAGAGTATCCTCGAACCAAATACCTCGACTCAACCCAAAAGCACCGTTTTGAAATTGCGCAGTATTGGGTTCAGTACAACCAAGTTGCGCCAGCATCTTTCTATTATCTCAATTGGACAGACAATAAACGTCCGCTGAATGATACGGGTGGTCATGGCCGTCGGGTTTGGGAAAAGATGCGTTTGGACGATCCTACGGGTGTATTGGCCGACGACGTTACCATGGCGATTGCGAACGAAGCATTTCAAAGAGGTGATTTTGAAACCGCAGCGGAAACGTACGAGGACTTACGTCTCACTTATCCTGACAGCAAGCATCAATTTGAATCGCACTTCTTGGAGTTGCGAAGCCTGATCGAAGTCTACCAAGGTCCCGAATACAGTAGTGAGCCGATGGATCGCGCCGAGAAGTTGATCAAGCAAATCAACCGGCAATTCGCGCGGCAAGCCGAAGATCAACGCGAGTATCTTAATCAAGCCTATGCTGAAGTGCGTTACAAACAAGGCGAACGCCGCTGGATGCAAGCCGAATATCGTCGCAAGCGGGGTGAAAATAAATCAGCCCGAATGTACCTGCAAGAAATTTTGGATGGTTACGAGGATACACCTTTTGGTGAGCAAGCGAAAGAACGTCTAGCTGAGCTCGAGGGTGCCCAAGATGATCCAACACAATATCTCAATTGGTTGACGCAACTGTTCCCAGATGCCGATCCTGCCAAGCCGTTAATTGACAGTCGCAGTTCGTCGCCTTGATCGCTTTATTGTTCGTGCTCACATAATAGTTCAGGTCATTCAGGATTCCGGTTTCATGTTCATGCCCGCTGCCATGAAAACAGACTTGCCTTACTCTAAGGCGATTTATCGCCTGATGGGTAAGTTGCTGGTTGTGTGTTTGTTGTTGCAGTCTGGCTGCATGAGCTATCGCGTTGGCAATCAGAGTCTGTATCGAAGCGACGTGAAAACGGTTTTTATACCGATGATCCGCAACGACAGCTTTCGTCCCGATCTTGGCGTTCGCCTAACCGAAGCGATTCAAAAACAAATCGAACTGCGGACACCGTACAAAATTGTGACCCGCGAGACAGCGGATAGTACTTTGACTTGCCGCATTACGGGCGATTCCAAACGAGTCATCACAGAAACGACAACCGATGAGCCACGTGCTTTGGAAGAGATCGTCAACGTGGAAGCGGTATGGATCGACCGCCGAGGTATGGTGCTCATGGAGAATCGCTTTCTTCCACCAGGTGAGACCGCTTTGTTGTTTACTCGCAGTGTCGACTTTGTTCCTGAAGCAGGACAAACTCTGGTTTCAGCTCAGCAGCGAGCGATTGAACGTTTGGCTGACATAATTGTCGGTCAGATGGAGATGCGTTGGTAGTGTGCCGAAACGACTTGGTTTCGGGTATACTATTGCCGCTGCCCCATTAGCCGACGGCGTTAGCCGCGGTATTTCGGATTACGCTTGGCGTGCCGTAAATTTGGGTATTTTTGCGATTTTCGGGTACAGAGAGCTTGTTTAGCTCGCAGCTGCAGCCCAGCGAAGGCTAGGCTTCTATCAGAGTAATCGCGACAACCCAATTGAGGTGACCGTGCGAGAGTATTGGCGGAAGAGTGGTGTTTAGTCGAGAGGAATTAGCGCGTGCAGAATTCGAGTCATTCAAACGGGGTAGCGAAATCTTGGCAACTGCGCAGCCGAGTTTTGGAATTTGGATCGCTGCCAGCTCTGATGGCTATTGTGAATGTAACGCCCGATAGTTTTTCTGACGGAGGGCGTTTTTTCACCCCTCAAGCAGCGATCGATCAAGCTTTGCGTTTGGAAGATGAAGGGGCGGCGATTCTAGACATTGGTGGCGAAAGTACTCGCCCTTATAGTGAACCTGTTCCTGCCGATGATGAGTTACGGCGAATCGTTCCCGTTGTCGAAGCCTTGCGCGGTCGAGTTCAAATTCCAATTTCGATCGACACCAGTAAAGCCCAGGTGGCTGAAGCAGCCATCGATCTGGGAGCTGAGATCATTAACGATGTTACCGGCTTGACTGGCGATCCTGCGATGATTGACGTGGCGGTGCGCAGCGGCGCTGGCATATGTGCGATGCATATGCAAGGGACACCACAAACGATGCAAGATAAGCCACAGTATCAAGATGTTGTTCAGGATATTGCCGCTTATTTGCAGCAACGCGATGAGGCTTTGCTGCACGCGGGAGTTAAAGCGGAGAAGATCTGCTTAGATCCAGGTATAGGTTTTGGAAAAACGCATCAACACAATTTGCAATTGCTGCAACAATGTGGCACTTTTCATCGCTTAAATCGCCCATTGTTAGTGGGACATTCACGCAAAGGCTTTATCGCACATGTGATTGGCAGCAAAGAACGCGATCGGCTCTTCGGGACGATTGGTGTCAGTTTGTCATTAGCTCGGCAAAAGATACAGGTGATTCGAGTTCATGATATTCGACCTATCCGCGAAGCGCTGTTGTTGTATGCCGCAGCGGGTGGACTTGATTAATCTGAACCCAGTGGTTTCTTCGAGTGGTCGAGTTGCGGAAGAGGATGAACAAGCGAGTTAGAGATCGGGGTTAGCAAAAATGAGTCAAGTAAACGAGTCGCTATTGAGCTATTGCGAACAGTTAGCGCGCCGAGCACGCGTGGCCGCATCACAAATGGCTCTGCTCTCTGGCGAACGAAAGAATAAATCATTGTTGCGAGCCGCTGATTTATTGGTGCAACATCAAGCTGAAATCTTGGCCGCCAATCAGATCGATCTAGAGGCGGCTCCACAGTTTGGACTGACGGCGGCCGAAATGGATCGCTTAAAGTTGGACGAGAAACGGATCGGCGAAATGGCTAACGGCATACGGGCTGTGGCGTCGCAGCCGGATCCGATCGGCGAGGTTATTTCTGGCGAGGTTCGTCCCAACGGATTGAAAGTGCAAAAGGTTCGGGTGCCGCTGGGAGTTATTTTTTTCATTTATGAGTCGCGACCCAATGTGACTGCAGATGCGGCTGCGCTATGTATTAAAAGCGGCAATGCTATCATTTTGCGTGGAGGTAAAGAGGCGGCTCATTCGAGTAAAGCCATTGTAGGAATTTTGCGAAAGGCGGCCCAAGAGTTTGGGATTCCCGAGGATGCGTTGGGACGGGTGGAGGTCGCGGATCGTGATGCGGTAGGCTATTTGTTGCAAATGCCTCAGTTTATCGACGTTACCATTCCAAGAGGTGGCAAGAGTCTGATACAGCGTGTGGCGGCTGAGGCCCGCATGCCTGTTATCAAACACTATGATGGAAATTGCCACGTTTACGTTGACCGGTCGGCGAATCTAAAGATGGCTGAGCGGATAGTGGTCAATGCAAAGTGCCAGCGGATGGGGGTATGCAACGCTTGTGAGTCGTTATTGGTGCATACGGATGTGGCCTCGGAGTTCTTGCCAATGCTAGCAGAACGCCTAAATCCCTTTGAGATCGAGATAAGAGGGGATTCTGATGTCTGTAAGCTGCTAAAAGATGCGAAATTGGCCTCGGAGGAAGACTGGGGTACAGAGTATCTTGGTCCTATACTGAGCGTGCGCGTTGTTTCGGATTTAGAAGCGGCAATTGAGCACATCAACCGTTACGGTTCGAAACATACCGATGCCATTGTGACAAGCGATTTGGCTTCGGCGGAATATTTTTGTCGGGCGGTGGATAGTGCGGCGGTGGTGGTCAATGCGAGCACACGGTTTAACGATGGCGGGCAGTTGGGATTGGGAGCTGAGATTGGAATCAGCACCGACAAGTTTCATGCCCGTGGTCCCTGTGGGGCGATGGAATTGACCAGTTACAAGTATGTGATTGTAGGCCAAGGACAGGTTCGGGAATAAACAATGGCAGACGAAGTACTCAATCGCAACGACGTTGAAGAGCTTCTGAAGACCATGGACTCTGGTGCTGCGGGTGCAGCCAAAGCGAAGGCGCCAGGCGCACCAGGGGCAACTCCTGGTGGCGTTGACCCGATGCGCAATGACGCTGCGAGCAAGAAGGCAGCGACCAAGTTGCGGGTTGTGCCTTATGATTTCAAAAGACCCGAACGCGTCGGCAAAGAGCAGATGCGAGCGATGCAGTCGCTGCATGAAGGATTCGGACGCAGTTTCGGTGCCAGTCTTTCCGCGATGTTGCGAACGATCATTGAAGTTAAGTTAGTCAGCGTCGATCAGTTGACGTATTCCGAGTTTGTTTATTCGCTTGAAGTTCCGACGTGTTTCAATTTATTGAAGCCCAAGCCGTTGGAAGGGAACTGGATTCTCGACATCAGCCCTGCCCTGCTCTATCCGATTATCGATCGTATGTTGGGTGGTGCGGCTAGCAGCGAATCGATGATGAAGCGCCCCTTGTCGGAAATTGAATTGCGTTTGGCGAGCCGCATCACATCGCTGTTTTTGCGTGAATTGCAAAACGCTTGGAAGAACGTTGTTGCCTTGGACTTTGAGGTAGAGCGTGTTGAAAACAATCCGCAATTGGTTCAGATCGTGCCGCCGAACGAAGTGGTCGTGTTGGTTTGCTTTGAATTGTCGATGGGCAAAACGCGTGGCATGGCCAACTTGTGTATTCCATTCAACACGATCGAGCGCGTGGGACAAAAGCTCAACAACAACTCCTGGGTGGGTTATTTGACGGGCCGCAGCAACCAAGATACGAAAAGCAAAATTGCTCAACGTTTGGACGGTTCGCAAGTTGATTTGATTGTGAATTTAGCTTCTTCCACGATTCGAACTCCAGATCTATTTCAATTGCAAGTGGGCGACATAATTTCGACCGAAAAGGATGTTCGCGATTTGCTGGAGATCGAGGTCGAAGGTGTGGTGAAGTTTATGGCCACAGCTGGGGCCTACAAGGGAAAAAAGGCGATTCAGATCCAGGAAGTGGTTACTGAACCACCTCTATCTCGCCGAAAATGAATTTGTGCGGATCAGCGGCGTTAATAGTAGGGTGAAAAGACCCGATTTCTAGCCAAACGCCTCCGCTGGGAGTGGGGCCCACGCCTTGTCAAACGGGCGGACTCTTCTGATAATTTTGGTTCTGCTTGGGTGCGATAGTCGAACGTTGGGCATTCGACATTGGTTGTCGCTCCGGCATTGGGAATTTTTATTGATTGCCGTTAGTTGGCGTGAGAGAGAGTAGGAGCAAATTCGATGGCTTTGGTTCCTTTGCGTGTGGTTCTGGATCATGCTGCTGAAAACGGCTATGGGGTAGCCGCGTTCAATGTTAACAACATGGAACAAATTCAAGCGATTATGGAAGCGGCCCAGGAAACGGATTCGCCGGTTATCATTCAAGCGTCCCGTGGAGCTCGCAGCTATTCCCAAGATGCTTATCTACGACACCTGATGTTGGCTGCTGCAGAACTTTACCCACACATTCCAACCGTGATGCATCAAGACCACGGCAATAGCCCTGCAACATGCTTAAGCGCCATCGACAACGGCTTTACCTCCGTGATGATGGACGGCTCATTGATGGAAGATGGCAAGACGCCAGCCGATTATGATTACAACGTTCGCGTGACCGCTGAAGTCGTCAAGCTGGCTCATGCACGCAACGTTTCGGTCGAGGG
>JBILTA010000298.1:0-6804 GCA_044371785.1 Pirellulaceae bacterium
AATACATACAACACGCCATGTCCAGGCGAGCAATAGACGCCATTTTTCGCACGTTCCAAATCCCAACGCAATGGCTCACACAACGGATTAAGGCTGACCGCCGCTTCATAATTGCGAACTGCGTCGTCATAGTTGTTCATGGTTTGTTCGCGTAGCAAACCTCTCAAGTAGTAGCCTATCGGGAGCGGCCTGTAGGCTTGGTTCACCTGCGTGCGTTTTTCTTCGCTGATTTCTTCGACCGCTTTTTGAAACAGTTGCTCTTGTTTTTCGTGCATTTGCAGGCTGTATGCTTCCGCATCGCCACCATCATGCATCAAGTTGGATAATGCGAGGAACAGTCGAAGCAAGATTTTTTCGTAGTCTTCGCCAGCGTAAGTGCGTGTTTGGTCATCAGTGAAATAGGAGAGTGTGCCGGAAGCCAACGTTTGTTTCTCAAGCTCATCAAAACGATCTCGTAAAACCTTTAGTCGCTTTTCCGCTTCTTTGGGGCGTCCCTGCACAAGTTCGATCATTGCCAAGTCGAGTTCGGCAACGTCCGCCTCACGTTTCTTGCGTTGCAATGATGTGAACTTTTTTTCCGCCTCACCTAACTCATTGCGATAGAAGAGATCGCGAGGTTGTTGCAGAAAATCGGCATGTGTGGAGCATCCACATAACACCGCACACAAAAGAAGCGGCCAGGATCTTAGCTGTATCGCTAACCGCTCTCGCTGCATGGTTTAACTGCCGACGGGGACAAAATGAAATCGAGGCCTAGAACATTTAGCCTTCACTTGAGGCAAATGGATTATAGTTCCACCAAGCTCCCGCTTTTGATTTGTGATAGCCTTTGCGGATTTCGGCAGACTGCGACGTGGCGACACCCGTATTCACATTTACCATTTCCAAGGTCAACAAATAATCACGCTGCGTATTGTTGTTGCGTTTGGTGGTACCCGATGTAAGCGTTGCGTACATCAGATAGTCCATTGGCTGACCTTGTCGTTCCAAGACGGCTGTAAAGAGACGCATGTTGTCTGGAATGTAGAGCGAATCGGGGCGCAGACGCGTTTCATATAAAGCAGCGTCGACCATACGTCGACTGATGGCAGCGAACGTGTTGGATTCGCGAATCTTGGCATCGATCTGTTGATAGATTTGATCTTTGAAATCACCCAGATCTTCAGAGCTCTTGTTCTCGACTCCGATGAAGCAAATCGTTTTCTTTAGCGGCGTGCCATCGGCGGCAACCGCAGGCATGTCAGGGAGCGGACCACATTCAGCAGCCAACAACTTGCCTACCGCTTCATCGATCAATGGATCAAAAACTTCCGCCCCTGCTTTATGGCTACCGACCATGTTCGGTGCATCTGGCTTAATCACATGGGCAAACTGGTAGCCTCGGCAACCAGTTCCCAAAACCATCATGGACATAATTCCAAGAGCTCGGCGTCGATCCATCGCGCACCCCAATTTCCATTCGTGAGTTATTGAACCTATTGCGTACCTAATCTGGCACGCGGCGTAAAGTTCAAGTGGGAGCGATCGCTGGGGTGACACATCTGATTGCTGAGATCAAAAATGCTGGCAATACCCACGCGCTCGAACTTCCCTTTTTGTCGTCTGTGCGGATTTTATCGGGAAAATCGGCCCCGATTCTGTGCAAAAACGGCGATAAGCCTTCGTAATCGCTGTTCTCAAAATGAGTAAAACAACTCCTTGTGGTGGGTTTTGAGGGGGCGGTACGGTGCTAGGACAGCCAACCTCTGAACTTGTCCTATTTACGCGGTTTGGGTTTTTGGGTAGCCTAAAAATAGATTTTGGGTAATCAAAAAAATCGATTTAGCCAAGAAATCTGTCACTTCTACTACACGGGAGTCTATTCGGTTGGTCCGGGACGACATGCCGAACAATAAAGTCAGTCCACCCTCAAAAGACTTTCCGCTTTTCTTTAAGTGGATGGGCACGCCATTCTCTACCCTACCCAGGCGATGCGGCGTTGGTTCTCGACGAGGTGCCTTCGGAATTGTGCTGCTTTTGGTAATCCTGGTTCTTCAAGGTTGTCGGACAGAAGTTCGCCGTTCCGAAAATGGTAAGAAGATCTTGGTGACCACGACTGGGATGATTGCTGATATCGCGCGACGTCTCGTAGGTGATGAATTCCAAGTGGTGCAGTTGATGGGGGATGGTGTCGACCCACATCTCTATAAACCAACTCGCGATGATTTGGTTCAATTGATTCGGGCCGATGTTGTTCTCTATAACGGATTGCTGCTTGAAGGCAAAATGCAAACCGTGCTCAATCGTTTGGGAGAAGTCGAGCGGGTATACGCCGTGTGCGATGATATCCCAGAAGATTTGTTGTTTGGGGGCGAGGACCATCATCCCGATCCGCATGTTTGGATGGATGTCACTTTGTGGCGCAGTGCAACACAACGGATGAGCGACGCAATTTGTTTAGCCTATCCAGAACTGGCTGAAAAAGTACAACGCCGCGAAGATGAATTGGTGGCCGATTTGGCTGGGCTCCATGAATATGGTCAGAGCTCAATCGCCAGCATTCCGCAATCTCAGCGCATCTTAATTACCTCACACGATGCGTTTCAATATTTTGGCCGCGCTTACGGGTTAGAGATTCAAGCGATACAGGGAATCTCAACCGAATCTGAAGCAGGACTACAGAGGATCAATGAGATTGTTGACTTGATTGTAGACCGCAAGCTCCCTGCTGTGTTTATTGAATCGAGTGTACCGCGTGACACCATTGATGCGGTGGTACAAGGTGCGGCAGCTCGTGGGCACCAAATAAAAATCGGTGGAGAGCTGTTCTCGGATGCCCTGGGAAGCACGGGCACCTATGAAGGAACTTACATCGGAATGTTGGATCATAACTTCACCACGGTCGCTCGAGCGTTGGGAGGCAATGTTCCTCCGCGTGGTTGGAAAGATCAATTGTCGGAGCACCCAGTGCCGTGATCAATACAGACTCAACTCATTCAGATTCTCTGCCTTTGAGTATGCGAGAGGTAACGATTGCCTATCATCGCAAGCCGGTGTTGTGGGAAGTCAATCTTGACATTCCGAAAGGCAAGTTGGTTGGCTTAGTTGGGCCCAATGGTGCGGGCAAGAGCACTATGCTCAAAGCGATCATGGGGTTAATGCCGTTGCTTTCGGGCAGTGTTCACATCTTTGGTAAACAATATGCCGATGTGCGCCAACGCGTCGCCTATGTGCCACAACGAGAGAGCGTGGATTGGGATTTTCCTGCCAGTGTGCTCGATGTGGTATTGATGGGATTTTATGGGCGAATCGGATGGCTGGGCCGCATCACACGCCAACATCAACAGCAGGCGATGGAAGCATTGGAGCGTGTCGGTATGGCCGAATTTGCTCAGCGGCAGATCAGTCAACTGTCTGGCGGCCAACAACAACGAACCTTTTTGGCTCGCGCCCTGATCCAACCTGCAGATTTATTTTTGCTGGATGAACCTTTTGCGGCAGTGGACGCTTCGACCGAACAAGCGTTGGTGCACATCATGCGTTCGCTGCAGGAGGCAGGCAAGACAATCATTGTTGTGCATCATGATTTGCATACCGTGCCAGAGTATTTTGACTATTTGGTTTTGCTCAACATGCGTGTGGTTGCTGCAGGTCCGATGGAGACGACCTTTCATCAAGAGAATCTCCAGAAAACTTATGGTGGGAAGCTTACGATTTTGGAACAAGTTTCCGAAGCCATTCGCAATCGGGAAGCACCTTGATGAACTGGAGCGAATTGTTTCTGCAGGTGTTCCGCGTGATCACCTTGCAAGATTACAACACGCGGATGGTAATGCTGGGGACGGGCTTGCTCGGAGCGGCTTCCGGCGTCATCGGTGTCTTTTTGCTGCTGCGCAAGCGTGCCCTATTAGGTGATGCCATCAGTCATGCGACATTACCGGGTGTATGCTTAGCGTTCTTGATAGGCGTCGCCAATGGCGGGTCGGGAAAATCGATGCCACTGCTGTTGGCAGGCGCTGCCACAACAGGTTTACTTGGCGGGTTAGCCATATTGGGTCTCAGGCAATTTCGCCGAATCAAAGAAGATGCTGCTTTGGGGATTGTGCTCAGCATCTTCTTTGGGTTGGGTATCTTGTTGTTGACGCTTATTCAGCAAATTCCAGAAGGGCACGCTGCTGGCTTGGAAGGTTTTATCTACGGTAAAACAGCTTCGATGGTGGCTGAAGATGCTTGGTTAATCGCGAGTGTTACCGGCTGTGTTTTACTGGTGGCTTTGCTGCTCTACCGGCCGATGCAACTGCTCTGTTTTGATGAAGGCTATGCGGCTTCTCAAGGTTGGCCTGTGATCTGGCTCGATGGTTTGCTAATGACATTGGTTGTGGCTATCACCATCGTCGGCTTACAAGCCGTTGGTTTAATCATGATGATTGCCCTACTGGTTGTTCCCGCGGCAGCATCTCGATTCTGGACTCATCAATTGCCCAAGATGCTACCACTCTCCGCAATTCTCGCGACGATGAGTTGCCTGATTGGGGCGACGATTTCTGCGATCACACCGCGAGTTCCCTCTGGGGCCGCCATTGTGCTTGTTGCTGTTGGGGCTTTTTTGGTCAGTATGTTCTTCGGCAAAGTACGCGGTATCTATTGGACCTGGGCTCGAACGTGGAAGTTGAGACGTAGTTATGACCGCGAACATTTGCTACGTGATATGTATGAATTGGTCGAACTCCAGCGAGAGCAAGACAAAACAGGCAAGCTGGCTGTAACAGACGTAGCCATTCCCGTCAGCGTAATCGAGAAACATCGCAACTGGTCCCATGGGCATATGATGCGAACATTGTATCGCTTACAGCTTCAAGGTTTGATTTTGTTGCACGAGGAAGGTCGAGCGCGATTTACGGCCAGCGGTTTCAAAGAAGCGGCGCGTTTGACGTATGACCATCGACTGTGGGAACTTTATTTGATGACTTATGCGGATGTTGATCCTTTGCAAGTGGATCGATCCGCAGACGATACCGAACACGCTCTTGAGCCTGAGATAATCGATTCGCTAAGGGCAATTCTGGATAAAGAGTGGAATGGCAAGGTTCCTCCCAGTCCGCATCCGCTAGAAGCAAACCCTGTTGAAGGAGGCAAACGATGAACGATTCTTTGCCCCCATTTCAGTTTTATTGGGAATTGGACGGTTGGATCATATTGGCCGGTATTCTCTGCTCCGCATCGGCCGCATTGCTGGGTTCGTTCCTCGTCCTTCGCCGTATGAGCATGTTGGGGGATGCCATTTCGCATGCTGTCTTGCCTGGTTTGGCAGCAGCGTTTTTGTTGTCAGGAAGTCGCCAAAGTTCGCTGATGTTTATCGGTGCTATCTTGGTTGGTGTACTTACGAGTTGGTTGACTCAATGGACTCGTCAAATCGGAAAAGTAGATGAAGGCGCAGCCATCGGAGTGGTCTTTACGGGACTCTTTGCTCTCGGTTTAGTGATGATTGTCCGTGGAGCGGATAGTGTGGATCTCGACCCTGGTTGTGTCTTATACGGTTCCATCGAACTGACACCATTGGATCGTTATCGCATCGCTGGTTTCGAAATACCACGGGCCGTCTTTGTTTTAGGATTGGTATTGGCCATCAACCTATGCCTAATTGTCTTGTTTTATCGTCAGCTAAAAATCACATCCTTTGATCCAGCTTTAGCCGATTCGATTGGTATCTCTTCCAAAGCGATGCACTATCTGATCGCCGCATTGGTGGCGATGACTGCGGTCGCCTCCTTTGAAAGTGTGGGCAATATCTTGGTCGTGGCCATGTTAATTGTTCCACCCGCCACTGCAGCTTTATTGACGGATCGGCTTTCGCGGATGCTCATTGTGAGTGTTGGTTTAGGCATATTGGCCACGGTTATTGGGCACTTTGGAGCGATCACCTTTCCGCGACTCTGGGGCTATTCGAGTGTGAGCACTGCGGGGGGGATGACGATTGCCGCCGGTTTACTGCTGGTCGCGACCATCATTTTTGCTCCTAAAACGGGCTTGGTTTCTTCCGTTGGTAAACGATGGTTGTGGGGGATTCGGGTAAATTGTGAAGATGTCTTGGCCCTCCTCTATCGCAAAGAAGAACGTGGGGAAGCAGGAGCGACTGCAGGGCTATTGTCGAAGCAGCTTTTATTACCCAGACGTTCTCTTTGGTTTTGTCGTTGGCTTCTGGGGCTGAGAAACTACATTCGAATCGAAAAAAATGACTGGAAGTTGACCGAGAAAGGACGGATGGCCGCTCAGGATCTAGTCAGATCGCATCGACTATGGGAAAATTATTTTGCGAGTGAAGTTGGGCTCCCCAACGAACAATTGCATCAACCTGCCGAACGTTTGGAACATTTTACGGGCAGTCAAATTCGCAAACAGCTTTTCGAACATGGACCATCCCAGGATGTGGATCCTCATGGTAAGCCGATACCTCCCGAGCGAGACAACTCGCCATAAGCAATACAAGCCAAACCAAGTTTGGCCGCGATGGTCATTTCTATCGGGACTATTGTTTGCGTTGATCTCGTGGGCTCCTGCCCTTGCCCAGACACCGACTCCGATTTCCTCCCCCGTAATTCCTGCTCCCGTAATTCCCGATGGTCCCGCAGCAGAAACCGTGCTGGAGACGTTATGGCGGAATAATCTCTACGCGATCGCCAATGATGCATGTCGCGCTCAAGTCGATTTGTTACCCGTTGGCAGCGATGCACGTATCCGCTGGCAATGTTGGTTGATCCGAGGTCTTGCCAGTGAAGCGATCGATGTGGAAGATCGCTCGCCCCCTGATGTAGAAAAAGCGAAACA
>JBILTA010000299.1:0-6798 GCA_044371785.1 Pirellulaceae bacterium
TTCGTGTCACGTTTTCTTTGAACCGTCTATTCGATCACTCACTTTATTAACTGGCGAAACATATGAAATACTTCCTCTCTCGACAACTCTATACCATGCTGGCTACTACCAGCATGCTCTTGTTTGCTAACTTTGTTCATGCTCAAACGGCGACGAACCCAACGAAGAAGCCTGCTGCAAAAAAGCAAAATGCAGATCCTGTGGTACCTGCGCCTACGATGAAAGATGTGGCATACGGCGAACATGAGCGACATCGACTCGACTTTTGGAAAGCCGAATCGACCACTCCCACTCCTCTTGTGTTCGTTATCCATGGCGGTGGTTGGACCAGCGGTAGCAAAGAACGTGTCGGCAGATTCGTGAATGTCGAGCAACTCTTAAAAAATGGTATCTCGGTGGTATCCATCAGTTATCGCTATACGTCGATCGCTCAAGCCGCAAATATTGAGCCACCGGTGAAAGCGCCACTGGAAGATGCAGCACGGGCACTTCAGTTTGTGCGAAGCAAATCGAGTGATTGGAATATCGATAAAACGCGAATTGGCGCCACCGGTGGTTCGGCTGGAGCCTGCAGCAGTTTATGGTTGGCTTTTCATAACGACTTAGCTCAACCGCAAAGCTCCGATCCGATTTCGCGCGAATCAACACGTCTTTGGTGTGCTGCGGTCAGCGGTGCACAAACTTCTCTCGATCCTAAACAAATGAAAGAATGGACGCCTAATAGCAAGTATGGAGCTCACGCTTTTGGCATCACAGTTCCCAAGGGTGAAAATGCATTTGAGAAGTTTCTAGCGGAACGCGAACGCATTTTACCCTGGATCGCCGAATACTCTCCCTATGAACTTGTTTCCAAGGATGATCCCGAAATCTATTTGAGCTATGGTGCTCCACCCGCTTTGGGTCAGGAAGAAAAAGACCCGACACACTCTGCTAATTTTGGACTCAAGCTACAAGAACATTGCCAGGCCGCTGGGGTTGCCTGCAGTTTGCAATATCCTGGTGCGAAAGATGTAGAACACAAAACCATCACAAACTTCTTGATCGCCAAGCTCAAAGCAGCACGATGAGGGAGTCCTACAATCCTGCTTCAGCTTGATTCTATTCGACTGGGTCTTAACGAAAGTAAGTGTGTGATGTTCCGAAGATGTGTTCTGTTGTTGGTAAACCTATGTGTTTTTATCAGCGTCACCGATTTAGCAGCGGATGAATCGGCGTTACCTTCGAAGCGTCCCAATGTCATTTTCATTCTTGCCGATGATTTGGGTTATGGCGATGTGGGCTGTTTTGGGCAAACCAAAATTCCGACGCCGAATATCGACGCCCTTGCCAAGCAGGGCGTGCGTTTAACACAGCATTATTCGGGGGCGCCGGTATGTGCGCCTTCGCGTTGCGTGCTGATGACGGGCAAACATCTGGGGCATGCGGAAATTCGTGGCAACCAACAAGCCAAGGTTCGCTTCCCACAATTTACGGAAGGCCAACATCCGCTCAGCGAATCGGCATTTACGCTGGCGGAGCATTTCAAGCAACTTGGCTATCGTACGGCTGCGTTTGGTAAATGGGGATTAGGACCCGTGGGAAGCACCGGAGATCCGAATGCTCAGGGCTTTGATCTCTTTTTTGGATATAACTGCCAAGCGGTAGCGCACAGTTTTTATCCCTCGCATCTATGGAGCAACCATGAAAAAGTTCTCCTCAATCCAAAGGCCATTCCTGGTCATAAGAAACAACCCGATGGCGAAGTAAAGATGGAAGACTGGATCGGTGAACAATATGCGCCGACGCGCATGATTGCTGAAGCGGAGAAATTTTTAGCCGAGCAGGACACTGAGCCGTTCTTTTTGTATTTGCCCTTTATCGAACCTCATGTGGCGATGCATCCTCCTCAAGCCTCAGTGGAGCGATTTCCGACAGAATGGGACAAGGTACCCTATCGAGGTCAATGTGGATATTTACCCCATCCACGGCCACGGGCGGCCTATGCAGCTATGGTATCGGATTTGGATAGCTATGTAGGTCGAATCATGAAACTGGTTCACGACAAAGGTCTCGATAAATCCACACTGATCATCTTTACTTCTGACAATGGTGCCACACATGCGCATGCAGGTGACCCCAATTTTCATGTTGGGGGTGCCGATGCCAAGTTCTTCAATAGTACCGCAGGACTCAATGGATATAAGGGGAGCGTTTACGAAGGGGGCATTCGAGTTCCGACCGTCGTGAGTTGGCCAGGTGTGCTGCCGGCTGGCACTACGAACTCACAGCCGAGCTATTTTGCTGATTGGTTCCCTACGTTTTGCGAACTTAGCGATGCAGCTGTCCCAACAGGACTCGATGGAGAAAGTTTATGGAGTCTGATTCGCAATAATGAAACACGAGTTCGAACGCGGCCTATGGTATGGGTGTTTCCCGAATACACCGGACAAGTCGCTGTGAGAATCGGAGACTATAAAGTAATCAAACAAGGCCTGAAGACCAAGAAACCTCGCGAGTGGGAAGTGTACGATCTCGCCAAAGATAGAAGCGAGTCTGAGAACATCGCCGAACGTCATCCCGAACTGATCGCCCAAGCGATTGAGATCTTGAAGGAGGAAAGCTCAAGCAACGAGATCTATCCGCTTGACATTCCGGCCAAGTAAGACAGATATGCTACATTAGAGATTGATGTAGCATATCTGCTTTTTATTCAGAGATTACTTGGGAGATTCGAGAAAGTTTGTCAAACGCTCGATGCAATCCATTTCGGATTTAGAGATTTTTGCGAAGCCCAAAAAACCACCTGATGCGCTTGCGATGGTATTGAGACGTTCGATCAACTCTTCTCGGAACTTGGCCATGGTCTCAGCGGGCATCGCCTTGGCGAGCTCGATCATGTAGGCCTTCCAAGTTTCGATCAAACGGAGGTCAGGACGAGTGGTGAGCCAAGACTCGAGGGTTTGTGAGCAAGCGGTTCCCTCTTTAACTCCGATTTCATGAGCGGCTTTCAAGATGGCTGCACGCTCTTCAGCGGATACATCTCCATCGGCCCAAGCGACTTCGATCCAAGGAATCATGCGCAGGGCGGCCAAGGTTTCGGCTCGAATACCACACTCGACCATGTCTTGAAGAACATCTTCATTCAAAATGGACGAGACATGGGCCAACTGCTTGCGTTGTTCCAGGTCGTGTAGTTCATTGCGGAGGGATTGGAGCAGTCGATAATCCTTTTCCGCGAAGAAAGAATCTTCCAACGCTTTTCGACGTGCATCTAAGAAATCACCGCCTGGCAAGCTCATGGTGAACAACTCCTCGAAATTTCACTACAAATGAAGGACTGGACCTGCTTTGGGGGGCATTGCCCCTAACTAGTCGTAATCCTAACGATTTACGTCGCTGGCGGCTATACACCCCACCAATTGCGGATAGAGGCTTTTTTTTCCTTCGCTTTTCGAGCAATGACCAAAGGTGTCACCAGGGACATCGATACTACTTTGGTCGAGACGCAAGCAAGGCCCAAAGTTGTACGGGATTTCACTACTATGATCGCAATTGCAGAAGCCCAAACGATTCTTCCCGAAGCCGCCCGAGTCGCCACAACTCGAGTAGCGATTGAACAGGATCGTTTGACACAAGAGCGTGCAGTGCAGGATCGTTCTCCTCAAAACGGTGCCACACAAGACCGTGCCACGCAGGATCCGGCTGCCCGAGCTTTGGCTCGCCGCGAAGCGCTTCGTCGTACCAACGCGATGCTTCAATGCGTAATGCAACAAAGCGACGATTTAGTTGTCGTCTTTGATTATTGCGATAGTTTCGGTCGAGTGACTCGACGGGTGGTGAGCCCGATTCGATTTCTTGACGGAGATCGATTTTTGGGCCTTTGCTTGTCTCGCGAAGCACCCCGTCAGTTTATTCGCGAACGCTGCCGGAACATGAAAATTGCTCCAGCCAGCAGTTTCGTAATGCCCGTTCCGTTATGTGATGTCATGTAACCCTGCCTTATCCACACATTTTGGATGGCATTGCGTTTCGATCGTTTAACCCGTAGCCGGAGCGCAGCGGAGGCTAGGGACGCTGGCAAACTGGGGAACATACTGAATCGTCCCGCAAAGGGAAACCGCTCAAATTTCGCAAGTCACCTCCCTTAATGAACCGATGATAGAAGATGGTAGACTAGGAGCTTTGTAGACTTTCAACCTCTGGAAGGCTTCAAAAGTTCGTCTTCCCGCACCAAGGATGGGAGTGATAAGCCATGCAGGGCTCAGGACTTAACGTTCGTTCAATTCGTTTCGCACCATGGATCGCCGTAGTAGCGGTCGTTGTCGCTGGGCAGGCCGCTCAGGCCCAGATCATACCTTACAACCCACGTGTCGAGCGTGGGGCCACAGTAGGGGGCGTTACAGGTGCTGTGATCGGTGGCGTCATCGGGAAGCAAAATGACGAAACCGTAGAAGGTGTTCTCATCGGTGGTGCAGTGGGAGCGATCACCGGCGGTATCGTTGGTCATGCTCAAAACCAACGTGAAGCAGAAATGCAAGCTGCCCAACAACGTGCCTATAATTCTGGCTACCGGTCTTCCCCCAACTATTATCAGCAACGCCAATATCAACCTTATCCATCCCAACGAGTTCAGACCCAACAGCGTCAACCTACAGTGACCTATTATGAAAATCGCCCCAGTCGTGTACCCGTTGGTGCTGCCGATGTCGTTGCGATGACTCGCCGTGGTTTTCCTGACCGCTTAATCATTCAGCACATTCAACTCAACGGCGTACGAACCGCTCCAACGACTGAAGAACTAATCAAGATGTACGACGAAGGCGTATCGACCGAAGTGATCGAAGCGATGCAAGAGTTTGTGTTGACCCAAGAGGGGACGGTAGTCACTCAACAATCGACAACCACCACCATCACCACCGCTCCAGAAACCATAGTAGCTCCTCCTACATTGGCTCGTCCACAACCACAGCCAAGGCCACAACCACAGCCTCAAGCACGAACCACGTATCGTCGCCGTTACTAGACCGCTTGCAATAGCAGTCCGCACCGACGAGATTAATAGTCCAGCGTTTCGCTTTGACTACTAATCTCTCGGTGCAACATGACTTACCATCCATCCCGTTTGTCCCCCCCACCTCGTTTCAGCCTAAGTTCCTTTGCTCACAATCATTGGTATTGTGGTTTACGACTGGCACTTCTATTTTGCTTTGCTTGGAACGCTGCGTATTCTTCGCTCACTGCACAACAAGCTATCAAGCTCACCGAGGGCTTAACATTTCTGGCAGGCTTTGATGGATCTGCTGATGCCTCCTTCAGCTTGGGTGATGCCAAGGTCTATCATGCCAAGAGTTTGAATCTGAAAGATCCCGTTGCTGGTCTTCCCACGGATGTAGTGCAACTATCGACAGATGGTAAATACGGCGGTTGTTTGAAGTTTGGGAAGCGAAGCGAAGTGTTTACCTTTTATCGAGGTGAGAAAAACGTCGCTTATAATGCAGAAGCTATGAGCGGTACCGTGTCGCTGTGGATGAAGTTAGATCCGCAAAAAGAGTTAGAACCTGGCTTTGTCGACCCGCTGCAAATCACAGATAAAGCTTGGAACGATTCCTGCTTGTTTCTCGACTTTACCAAAGATGAAACACCACGTCATTTTCGCTTGGGTGTTTTCAGTGATTACAAATATTGGAATCCACAAGATACTCCTTGGGACAATATTGCGGTCGCAGATCGACCGATGATTGTGATGGAGAAGCCGACCTTCAGTGCTGAGCGTTGGACGCATGTGGCATTTGTATGGCGGAACTTCAACACCCAAAACTCATCCGCTGAACTTTATATGGATGGGACATCGATCGGAACGTTCGATAAGCCGCAACGAATTACCTGGGACCCAAGCAAATTGGCCGTTATCCCAGGTATTTACTACAGCGGCTGGATGGATGAACTGGCGATTTGGAATCGAGCTTTAAGTGCATCGGAGATGAAGCAGTTATACGATCGAAACCTTTCCTTGTTTACCGATTCAAATCAATAATTCGTGGTGGAATGGGCTAGCACTTTTGCCTGCCCAGTAGAAAAGCACTTTTTGTAGAACCATATGGCCCAGTGCTTTATCCAGTCGATATCGCGTCCTGTGAGATAACACGCAAACACACACACCATGGAAAGTGTGAAGAAGGTAACGTTCGGAATCATCAAGGCGATTCCAATATGTAGACCTGCAAGAGGAAGCAGTACGGCTAGGCGTGTGGGCTTGAACCAGACAAGGAGCGGAAAAGAGCCTTCGACAATAACGGTTCCAAACGTCATGATTTTGCGAAGCAGGCCACCGAATGCGAGTGTAATCCATGGCATAGTGCTCGGTCCCCACATATCACTGGCGACCGTCCAGTGAAGTGCATCACCTGTCACCCAACCAGGGTCTTGTACAAACTTGTATGGCAAGCTGATAGCATAGATAAGTGCAATATTAATTTGCATCATACGAACGGGCCAAGCGAACAGAGTGCATTCACTCTCTTTGTGCTGAAGTTTTCTGCGCCAGCTGTCCCAGGACCAAACCCTTCCAAGATCGATGAACAAACAGTAAAGCAAACACATGCGCAAGACGAGTTCTTCACCATTGACGATATACGGATTTCGATGCACCATAGCATCGAGCAAAACCAGCAATAAAAAGGTGGAGATTCTCGTATAGATTCCAAAGATGTACGTGATGCTGACCCCTATCGCAATCAGGCAAAACGCTTCAACAGGAATGAAAGCATCGGTCCAGTAGAACAAGCCCAAGGAACTATTTACACGGGCGTTTTCCAAACC
>JBILTA010000300.1:0-6789 GCA_044371785.1 Pirellulaceae bacterium
AAAGTGATTGGCTTGTCACTTTGATAGGCGTATCCCCGTACGCGCACCCTATAATATCCATCCTTCTGAGTGGATGCCTCTCTCAACATCCCCGTGGGATATCCATAGTTCTTGAAGAAAACAACCGAACCATCATCGCGTTTCAGCCAAACCTTGCCCAACCACTGTTCCGCATTCTGAGTGTTGGCATAGCTTGCAACAATCTTGCTTAACTCTGCTTCGCGACTTTTTTGTCGATCGACTTCTTCCAAAGCCAACGTCGCACAGTCGATATACTGCTGCATTTGAACCATCGAGATACTCAATGACTCACCGATGTTATTGAACTCATTTCGTTCCGTATCTTCAGGCAACCTCTCCGCCAATTTAAGATTGGTGAACAGCAAGTCGTTTAGAGTATTTTGGTACTCTTGCCGATTCAATCTGCGAAAAACGGTCCCTTTCTGCGTTTGATGAGCGGTGCGCAATGCCGAGTACAGGTTAGCCATGTAGGGAAGCCGAGCAATCTCGCCATCCGACTTCGGTGGCATTTCACCTGCAATGACACGATCATAAATCCGAACCCACTTCTCAAAGTTCTCTGGCTTATTGAGCTCAAATCCGAGCGACTCGAGATTTAAGCTGCCGTCGGGCGATTCTCCCGAGTGACATTCCAAGCAATACTGTTGCAGAAACTGACTGCGATCGTCGGCGACCGTCGGCGACCAAGGTAACAGCAAAGCAGTGGCATAAATTGCGGCGATAACGCTCAACGATCGTCGAGCAAGTTTCGATTGAAGAGAACGAGAGCTCATTACGCAATAAAACCTTTCGCTTGCCAACGATGATTCGAGGAGGCTCAGGATACGATTTCGCTCACTACTCGCGCGGCGCGTTGAGCGGTGATAATTTGCTTTTGGTTATTATAGGGATAGAAAATTTTATCCCAGTGTAAACCAAAGAGGTGCATGATCGTCGCCTGAAAATCGTTGGGCGTTACTACATTTTCAATCGCTTTATGCCCGAATTCATCAGTGGCACCGTAAACCATTCCACCACGTATACCACCACCGGCTAACCAAATGCTGAAACCTTGACCATTGTGATCGCGGCCCGCCTGCTCAGGTGATCCATGTTCTTGTGTTACCGGTAAGCGCCCGATTTCGCCTCCCCAATGCACTAGAGTAGAATCAAGCAAGCCGCGCTGTTTTAGGTCTTTGACCAATCCGGCTACCGGTTTATCGGTTTTCTTGCAAATCGATGATAAGCCCGGCTTCAAAGCGCTGTGATTATCCCAGGGTTGTCCCGCATGGAACAATTGCACAAAGCGAACACCGCGTTCCACCAACCGTCGCGCGAGCAAGCAACGTGTACCGTACTCGCGTGTTTCAGGTTGATCGATTCCGTATAAAGCCAAAGTCGCTGCCGACTCCTTCGAAATATCTAATGCGTCGGTGGCTGCCAGTTGCATTCGAGCGGCCAGTTCATAACTAGCAATACGCGCTTCGAGCTCACTCTCTCCAGGATGCGATTGCAAATGTCGTTGATTTAAGGCTTGCAGCAAATCGAGGTTTTGTCGTTGTGAGGCGCCTGCTAAATTCGGAGGAGGTTGCAGATTGAAGATGCGTGGTTCTTTCGGTCGCAATACGGTGCCCTGGAACATCGCTGGCATAAAACCGTTCGACCAATTCGTTGCACCGTCGACAGGATGTCCTCCTGGGTCGGTCAACACCATGTAGGCTGGTAAATCTTGCGTCTCGGATCCGAGCGCATAGGCCATCCAGGATCCTAATGTGGGTCGCCCTAGGATCCCTGGGATACCACCATGAAAATAGCGGATCGAAACTTCGTGACCGTTCGCTCCGGTATGCATGCTACGGATCAAACAAATATCGTCCGCGACCTCACCTGTATGCGGCAACAATTCAGAGAGTTCCATCCCGCATTGACCATGATGCGAGAACTTGAAAGGCGTTCCTAACAACTTCTTGCTAGCCTGATTCACAAAGGAGAAATGAATATCGCCTGGATAGTCGGTTCCACTTCGCTTGGTAAGTTCGGGTTTTGGATCCGTTAAGTCCATGTGCGATGGACCACCATGCTGAAACAGCGAAATCATCGCTTTTGCTGTTGCAGGGAAGTGGGTGGGCCGAGGCTTAAGATCGTTGTAAGGTTTGTCTTTTAGTACGGGTGGAGTCGCGCGAGCTTCCTCAGAAGTGAGCATCCACTGCAGCGCCAGTGCGCCAACGCCCATACCCGCTTGGGCTAACCAATCTCTACGATTGCCAGGTTGTGATGAATCCATTTTTCAATCCTCAATCGACGTATAGAAATTCGTTAGAGTTCAGCAGCGATTGACAAGCATTGACGAGAACTTGTTGCCCAACGGTAGAACCAGATGGTACGCGATGAGGCTCAGCCTGCAGCAATTGAATCTGCTGTTGAGCGAAGCGCACCAAAAGATCCATCTCTTCAGCGGTCGGCGGTCTGAAGTAAACACGAATCCAGGCGTTGTGCAATTGTCCTGCCAGGGCTGAATAATCTTCTGCAGGTCCGCGAAAACCTTCGCTGCTGGAAAAGCTTTGTACGACCCCATCGGGCAACGTTAACTTGAGCTGCACGTTCCAAGTAAATGAATCCGATGTTTCATGTTCGCGACAATGCACTACAAAATCAACCGTCTCTCCCGCTGTGACAGATAACGCGGCGATCGGCGTGGGAACCGTCGATTGTTTCGCGTTCCAACGTCCCTTAATACCTGTGTTGTGAATCACGATGGCCTCAACGCCATCCCCATTTTCACTTCCATGTCCTAGGCTCCCTTCAACGCTTACGATTCCGGTTGCTGGGGCGACCCAACGTCGGATGGTTGGATAGTCTTTATTGCCTGGGTGTCCTCCCTGCGCGTGCAGCAGAACCCAACCCATATTGGCATCTGGCAACGCAGTCCCTCCCTGCCATTGACTCCCTGTAAAGTGAGCTAGCGGATGAAAGAAATCCATTGCACCGGTTTCATAATGGATCTTACCTGTACCATAAAGCCACATTGGAGGTGGTGACTGTATAGTCCCTAATGCTTCTTTCGCGTGTGAGTCCAAATCCACCGCTGTGAGATCTTGGCGGATACGCTGCGCCAACTTTTGAGCTTGTGCAATCGCGAAATCACCATTCATGAGCATCAGTGCTTGTGTCGGTACTGTCGATGCGGGTCGTACATCGCAGTTCACTCCCATTACTGGGGCATCGAATGTTTGCAACAATGCCACGGGCTGTGTTCGTCTCCATTTTGCGTAGACACTTCGACGTGGTTGACTCGGATCAATGCTTACTTGCCCAGCATCATCTTCGATCAATGCGAGTGGTGCACCAAACATCGTTCGGTTCAACTCCCCAGCCGATTGCAATATCGCGTCGCGCACGGCTTCAGCATCTAGGCGTTGAATGGGTTTTCGCCAATACAGCAGGTTATCCGGGTCTACCGCATCTCCCACACTATTGCGTGATGAGCTTTGCCGATAGACCGTCGAAGTTAGAATGACACGATGGAGTTCCTTTAAACTCCATTGCTTGTGGATCATTTCGGTGGCCAACCATTGCAATACTTCTGGATGTGAAGGTGTATTTCCCAATCGGCCAAAATCGCCAGGCGTAGAAACGATGCCTCGCCCAAAGTGATGCATCCATATTCGGTTCACCAGGGAGCGAACTAGCAAAGGATTAGGCTTATCGGATTGAGTTAGCCATCGTGCAAATGCTAAACGCCTGCCCGTCGTCGGTATGCTCGTATCATCATCTGGAAGTGATGTCGTTTCGCCTTCTGGAACCAGTACAGCCAGTTTCCCTGGCTTAACCTCTTCGGTAGGTTGATTGAAATCGCCGCGATGAAACAACTTCGTCACGACCGAGTGATTTGCAGGTTCGACCAATGCTTGTAGAAATCGCTCTACTGGTTTTTTGGCCCGGACTTCAGCAATTCGCGCGTCATATTTCTTGAGATCTTCCGCGGCATCGGGCAAGTATTGATACAGCACACCAGGCGAGATATTGACACTCGGATATTTATCTAGCAGCATCTTCTGTGGGTCCGAACGTTTGTCAGCGGCAGTTTCATATGCACTGCGCAGTTCAGCGCGAAGGGGCTCTTCATATTTCATCAGCTCTTTATCGAGAGCCTGCTTCATATATTCACTTTGCTTGGCATTTTTTTCCTGAGCGATCTTCTGTGCTTCTTCTTCGAGTGCGGCCGCTTGTTGACGATCAGCAGCGGTGTAAAGGGAAATCAATCGTTCATTGGGTGTCTTCCAATTTTGCCAATCGAGAGCTGGTTCAAAAACCGCTCGAATCGCAAAGTAATCGCGATGAGAGATTGGATCATATCGATGATCATGGCATTGAGCGCAGTTCATACTGGAACTTAACAGCGTGCTGCCGACGATTTGCATTGTATCGGCAATCGTTCGATTGCGTGATTCGGGAGAGTTGTCGCCGCTGCCAGTGCCATCTGCGGCCATGCGCAAGAAACCAGTGGCCGTTAAGCACTCAATCTGTGTTTCGGTCCAATCGCCTTGTTGAGCTCCTGCGAGTTCATCACCTGCCAATTGTTCGACAATAAATCGGTCCAGTGGTTTATCGTCATTCAAAGCTCGAATCACATAATCGCGATATTGCGATGCCCAGGGACGCTCTGCATCGGCCAGAGTGACGCCATCACTATCGGCGTACCCGGCAGCGTCCAACCAATGTCTAGCCCAACGCTCACCGTAAGCAGGTGACTGCAGGACCTGCTCGACCATTAGCTCATACCAGTTCTCATTGGCGTTTTCACTCCAATAGCGAACTTGATCCGCAGTGGGTAACAAACCTAAGAGATCGATGTAAACGCGACGGATGAGCGTCAAACGAGAGGCATCAGGGGAAAGAGTCAATTCGCTGGGCATCGCATTTTCGATCAAGGCGTCCAGTTGAGTGCGAGCTAACGAGTTAGGCCGCAGTGCAATCGCTGGACGCTGAATCGGCTGATAAGCCCAATACGCACGTTCCTCTTCGGTGAGCGGAACGCCAGGTCCAATTTGATCAGGCTCGGGACGCATAGTGGGGGCACCTGCAGCGAGCCATCGACGCAGTATCTCTTTCTTTTCTGGGCTCACTTTCGCCTCGCCAGGTGGCATTTCATTTTTGGCAATCCGTTGCCAAATCAAACTTTGCTCTGGATCGTTGGCTGCCAGGGAGGGACCGGAATCGCCCCCCAAGTGCATGAACCGAACCAAACGCAAATCCAAGCCCCCCTCTAGCTTGTTCGTTGCCCCGTGACAATCTAGACAATACTCGCGCAGGATTGAACGAATATCAGATTCAAAGTGGGGAGTGCGCTCTTGTTGGCTGTACGAAAAAGTTGCTGTTGAAAACAACACAATCGCGAAGCCAAAAACGGTTTCCAAGCAAGTGTTTTTTGAGGTGCGGTGGAGTCCGAACCAGGCACTGAGCCAGCCAAGTTCGGTCCATAGCAATAGCCGTCGAACCATAGGTTGCCTGTTGAGGTGGGATTCTTGGGGAGTTGAGAAACTGCGAGTCAGCAATTTCGGAGGTGGGAGTGAACTAATGCATTCTAACATCAAGCCCAAGCGAAGGCACTATGTCGCCTCCGAAAAGATAGGGAAAACATAGCTCAGATCGTTTAGCCCGTACGCCGTAGACTAGACATCCAGCCGCAAAGCTCGTCGTGGGGCTAAACCAAAAGAGTGCCTCGCTGGGACGGGTATTCGTTTGGGAGAATACGTAGCGTTGTTCGCGGCGAAGTACGTTGACTGACAGAGTAGAGCTTGAGCATTGCCAGTCGGGGACTTTTGCCGATGATGAGTCAAAGGATCGCCGCCCGGAGAATGAATGGGTGCTCCTAGACTAGCCAAGCCATCACTTGGGAAGAAACGACATAAAGTCATTTCTTCGCTGCGATTCCGCCCGGTGCATTCTCTTGAGGTATCGGTTACATTCTTTAGTGACATTTGCCCACCCATCGCTGAGAGAAACACCATGAATATCGCTCATCGTATTAGTCGCGTGATCCTATGGTCACTTTTGATCATCGCAACTTCGCAAGTCGGCCTGGTCGATCGGCGTGTCAGCGGACAAGAAGCCACGCTTCCCGAAAATGCGATTCGCAAAGCGTATCAAAAGTTCGAATACATGATTCCGATGCGCGATGGAGTAAAACTGCATACCGCTGTGTATGTTCCGCGCGACACAACCAAGAGTTATCCGTTCCTGATGAAACGTACTCCCTATTCGTGCTCGCCGTATGGTGCGGAGAAGTATGCGAATTCGCTGGGCCCCAGCAACCTATTCCCTGCTGCAGGCTACATCTTTGTCAATCAAGATGTGCGCGGAAGATTTTTATCCGAAGGAACCTTTGAGCAAGTCACTCCCCACAATCCAAACAAGCAGACCGATAAAGACATCGATGAAAGTACCGACACTTATGACACAATTGAGTGGTTGCTCAAGAACGTTCCAAATCATAACGGTCGTGTTGGCATGTATGGGATTTCTTATCCCGGTTTTTATTGCTCAGCAGGGATGATCGATGCTCATCCCGCTCTTATCGCCGTTTCACCGCAAGCACCTGTAGGCGACTGGTACTTTGATGACTTCTTGCACAACGGGGCGTTCTTCCTGGCCCATGCTTATCGCTGGCTCAATAACAATGCTCAAGAGCGCCGAGGCCCGAGCACCGAACGCGTTGCACCGAAAGTTCTGCCAACCCTCGATGGTTATGAACTCTTTCTACGAGCTGGCACGATCGAAGAAATCAAT
>JBILTA010000302.1:0-6784 GCA_044371785.1 Pirellulaceae bacterium
GTTCGGGGGTGTGGAGATAGGAAGGCACATCGCTGCCGATGCCCCCAAGGCAATTCCCATTACAACCAAAAGTTCCTGATTCGGAGCGGCGGCCATCGCAATCGGAATGATTAGATTGGCAGCTGCGGTGTTGCTCATCAAGTTACTTACCACAATCGTCAGGATGATGAAAAAGCTGGCAATGACCAGTGGTGAATAACCCTCCAGTTGGACTTGTTGTAACAGCCAGTGGTCCAGTTCGGTTGATGTGATTGCCACGCCGAGTGAAAGTCCACCTGCGATCAGTAAGAGTATATCCCAGCGCAACGAACAGATATCTTTGGCGTTCAATACGCCAAGCGCCGTAAAGGTGCAGATGGGTATAAAGGAGACGACGGTCGGTGGCAGTCCGTGCCAGCTTTGTGTCATCCATAATGCGACTGTGGTGGTGAACACCAGCACTACCAATAGTTGTTCCCATAGCGGCGCGCGATTCTCGCCGTGGTTTTCGGTTAGAGCATTGAGAGTGATGTGTTTTTCCGCTGAAGGATAGCGCCAACACAGGAAGAGCCAAAGTGCGATGAGCATGGCTAATGCAGGAGGTGTTCCTAGTCGCAGCCAATCGAGAAAGTCGAGCTGCTCGATTTTCTGTAGTGCTCCGACAGCGATCGCGTTGGGTGGGCTACCGATGATGGAGCCCATGCCACCGAGTCCTGATGAAAATGCGACTGCAATCAACATGGCTGCGCGAAAGGGATCGTTTTGGTTTAGTGTCTGCACCAACGGCATCATGATGGCGAGCATCATGGTCGCTGTAGCTGTGTTGGAAATGAACATGGAAAAGACAAATGTGATCAGCATGCAGCCTAGCAGTAAGGATTGTGGTCGACTGCCAAAAATGCGTAAGGCTGTATCTGCGAGCCGATGGGTGAGGCCCGTCTTTTCTGCTGCTGCAGAAAGGACAAAACCACCGAGGAACAGCCATATCAATGGACTGCCCCAGGTGGCGACATACATTTGCCAATCATCAGGAGTTGCTGTTGGTGCTGGTGAATGTGTCCCTAGCAGTATGATTTGCAATCCAATGACAAGCAGCGAGGTGGCGAAGGCAGGGATTGCTTCGCTGATCCAAGCCGTTGCCGCAAAGCAGAGAATGAATAGGCAATTTCGAGCAAGTGCCGAAAGATCGGAGTAGTTGGGAATGTAGGCAATCGCCAAAGCCAAGCCCGCGCAGAGCAGCAGCTTTAGGAGTGCTTTTACTGGCGAGCGTGCAACCTCTTGGCGTGTCTCGCGAGCTGCTCGGCGTGAATCGTCGATCGATGTATCTCTCTATACGTAATTGGAAGAAAGCCGCGGACTATTGAGGCTCGCTTGGACCGCCGGGTGGTGGTGGGAGAATGAGCGATGGAGGAGATTTTTCTTCGATGGCAATGTAGTGCTTGAGCAGTTGGTGAAGTGTCTGAAATTCCTTCCGCGATGCGAGTTGTGTGTATTGTGGATTGGCACGCACAAGTTCATAGCGATCGAGAACTTTTTTGAGAGCCTCGGTATTGGCGACGGATTCTTCGGCAAACAGCTCGTTAGGGAGCGCGAGGTATTGTTGCCATTGAGGGTCGAGCAGGTCGAAGAGTTGAGGGGCGATAGTTTGTATTTGTTGTCGGATTGCTGCGGCTTCGTCAAGTTGTAGATGGCCCGGTAGGTTGATCGGGGCGGGCATGTTTTGTGAAGGAAGTATGGCTGAGCCAGCAAGGGGGTTGTTGTTTGAGCTCTCAGTATTGGTGGTTAGGGTGAGTAGTTGCACAAGGTCGATGGCGGACTGCGGGATATTGGAAGTGTTGGTTTTAGGGGGATTTGCGGCCGCGTTCGCAACAGGTTTGTAGTATTCCGAATTAGCCAATGGATCGATTTGTATTTTGGAGCCATCGAAGGAAACGCCCGCAAATAATCCACGGCTTCGCGAATAAGAGTAGATTTCTGCTTTGAGTTGGCTGTCGGTGCCGGCTGCGGCTTGTCGACCGATTGGGCCAGCTGCTGCTGCCGCATCAACCCCCAACGTAAACTTCCCGTTGAAGATGCCATCGATACTGCGACGTGACTTGAACACCAAGATGACGTCGGTAGATTGGACACCAACTTGCCAACCGATGTTTCCACCGGTCAAGGTTACGAAGATCGGGGCGCCCCAGCGAGTTTGTTCGTCACGAACGAGTAGAACGCCATGACCTCTTCGCATTCCGATGACCAAACTTCCCTTGATCACATTGGGGATAATGGCAATGGCATGGGCGTCGCGTAAAAGCTCTCTAGGAATACCCTGTATGGCCAACTTGTCGATCGCCTTGAAAACTTCAATCGATTGAGTGACGGTCGCCTCTTCGCGACTTTGTGCGGATAGTGGCTGTGCCAACAATGCGCAAAAGCTCAATGCGGCGGCGATGTAACCCAACAGGGAGAAAGAGTTTGGCATAATATCATCCTTGAAACGTGCAAGAGTCGCTGCCGGAAATCCTAAAGCCGTAAATATAATGTTCTGGCGATCTCAGGAATGGTCTTTGGTTGGTGCATGAAACGCTTTCAACCTCATTCCATCGCATATTTTATGGTTACCGCGTTGGGTGTCGACTTCAATTCGGCCTCCTGACCCAGCAAAGTGCCAAAAGTTTTCCCCCAATTTCGCTGTGAAACATGCTAGCACCATGAAGTTTCAGGAACTTGAGGCTTGCTTGAGGGTAGGAGCGTGTTCAGCTCCCTCGGCTCGAATTATACTCGGACTCGACCAGGTGTGCGAAATGGAGCAGTCATGTGTGATTCACCATGGCGGAACAGCGCGAGCTCATTATGCGGTTGGGGCCTGGAGTCGACCGAATAAATCGTTATTGAATTGGAATGCGAGGAATTCATGGAGAGCAATGCGACCTTGCGGCGATGGATGATCGCTTGCGTGGGAACATGGCTATTCATCAGCACGTTGGTGGGACTGTGGCAATGGGGGCATGCCCGCTCGCAGTATCGCGCTAGCGAAGAGAATGCGCTTCGCTTTACGGCGAGGCGATTTGCTTGGAGTCTGTCGAAATGTTCGCTGGAGGAGCTCGACACCAAACTGCAAGAGAACTTGCAGGGCGGTTCGGGGTTAGAGGCGACACTCGAAAAAAATGTATCCGCTGGTTTGTTGGGAGATGGGGTTAAGGACTTGCCGATGCGTGAGTCCGATGCGCCCATGGTTGTCGAGCAAGGGCCAATTGCTTGGCAGTTCCAGGCTGGCAGTGGATATCGCATTCAAGTGGACATTCTGTTTAAAGCGGAAGATGGTCGCTTTCATTCCTTGCGGATTTCGCGTCCAGCCGCTGATGCTTCGTTGTGGATTTGGGGAGCATTGTTGCCATGGGCCGTGCTTACGATTTCCGGAGCGGTGTTATTGATTTATGTGCTACGCGTTCCCAACCTTCCTGTGATCGAGGTTTATCAATCTTTATTGAAATGGGCAGATGAAAGCAGTCGGCAGGTTAGGTCTCATACTGGCGATGTTGTGACGAATGTTGCTCTGCGTCTGCCGGATGACTTTGGCGAGTTAGAAGATGAGTTGAACAAGAGTCATGCGGTATCAATGCAGAAAGCTCAAGTGTTGTATGACGAAATATTTCGAACGACACGTGTGTTGAATAGTATGTTGGAAGGTGTGGTCGCCGTAGATCGTTCATTGCGGATTCTAGCGGCAAATCCTGCAGCCCGCGATTTGTTGGCGATGTCGGCGGAGCCTGTGCCGGGGCGATTGTTGGTCGAATTGGTGCGATTTCCCAAGTTGACTTCAATGGTGGAGCAGACGTTGAAGAGTCAGCGCAAGTTGGAAGGTGATGTGGAAGTTGGTTCTTCGAATCGCCGCTATTTGCGGATTCGCTTGTTGCCATTACCTGGGGATCGAGGGCCAATAGGCGTATTGATAACGGTCAGCGACGAAACGCGTCTCAAGCGTTTGGAGGGAATGCGGCGCGACTTCATCGCCAATGTGTCGCACGAACTCAAGACACCGTTGGCCGCGATCAAGGCGTATGCAGAGACGTTGTTATTGGGAGCCCTCGAAGATCAAGAAAAGAATGTGCAATTTGTTGAGCGTATTAGCCAGCAAGCGGAGCGATTGGACGGTTTGATTCGCGACATGCTGCAATTGGCTCGAGTGCAATCGGGTAACTTGCCACTCAATTCGCAGGAGTTTGCGGTGATGCCGGCGCTCAAGACATGTGTTGAGTCCCATCGTGTTATCGGCGAAGCGAAAGGCGTGCAGGTATTGTTGGCATCAGGTGACGCGGAATCGCTGGGTGATAGAGAGTTGATCGTACGCGGCGATTACGAAGCATTCATTACGATCATGAACAACGTGATTGGAAATGCGGTTCGATATACCGATGCAGGTGGAAAAGTGAGTGTTTCGGTTCAAGCAAGTGAGCCGTGGGTGATCGTGAAAGTTCGTGATACGGGGATCGGGATCGCTAGTGAAGATCACGAACGCATCTTTGAGCGATTCTATCGGGTGGATAAAGCGCGAACTCCTGAGCGTGGCGGGACCGGTTTGGGGCTGGCTATCGTGAAGCACTTGGTTAAGGCAAGTGGCGGGGAGATTCGGCTGCAAAGTGAGCTTGGTGTGGGAAGCACTTTTGATGTTTTGTTTCCTGGTGCGTTTTCCGGCGATCGGGATTCGGAACCATAGGGTATGCCCCCTTTTCCCCTGTTTTCAGGACTAGAAGCGGGATTTTGTTCATTCTCTCCCCTGGCTCTTTTCAAAAAGAGCGTAGAATTAACTCAAATGCCGTGTTCTTCATGTTTTCTTAACATGATGTTCATAATTGTGGGTTAGCCTCTCCACTCGTTGGGCGACAAGGTTTGCCAGGATTTTGCGTTCCTTTGGGCGTGAAAGCTTAGCGGAGCCGCCGATCGAGCGGGCGAAAGGTAACCTCGTTGGGTGAATTTTCGAGCCATTACTGATCGGAAAGGAAAATCCGAAATGTCGCGTCACTTGCAGCATGATTTGGACGAAGCGTACCACAATCTTCTCTTCCTCTCGGGGATGGTAGAAGAGATGATCGACCAAGCGGTTGTCGCATTGTGTGAGCGACGTCGCGAGTTGGCCGACGAGGTCATTGCCAAAGATGCTGAAATTGACCGCAAGGAAGTTCGCATCGAAGAAGAGTGTTTGAAAATGTTAGCGCTTCATCAGCCGGTGGCTGCCGATCTTCGGAAAGTCACCACAATGATGAAGGTGAACAACGACCTCGAACGAATGGCGGACTTGGCATGCAACATCGCAGAGCGTGCCCATAGCTTGAGTCCAACGCCTGAGTTTCCAATCCCGCAGAAAATCAATCAGATGGTGCAACTCACCACGGGTATGGTTCGTCAGGGTTTAGATGCGTTTGTCAACTTGGATCTTGATCTCGCTTACAGGGTGATCAGCCAGGATGACTTGGTCGATGGTTTAAACGTCCAGGTGATCGACGAAATTACGAAGTTGATGGAAGGTAAACCGAACTGGGTAACTCCAGGACTGCATTGTTTCTCGGCGGCACGGCATTTGGAACGTATTGCCGACCATGCGACAAACATTGCGGAAGATGTGGTTTACATGGTCAATGGGGTAATCGTACGTCATCGACGCGATTGGCCACGCCCTACATCGAAGCCCAGCGGGGAATAAGGTGAATACATAGTTGGAGTTAGAGGTCCGTATGCCAAAGCCCAAGGTACTGGTTGTCGAAGATGATCGCTCGCTGGCAGAGGTGTTGGAATACAATTTAGATAAAGCTGGCTATGAAGTCTTTAAGGCGCACGATGGACGCGATGGCCTAAATCAGGCTCAATTGAGACTTCCTGACATCGTGGTATTAGACGTGATGTTGCCCGTTGTGGATGGACTCGAAGTTTGTCGCCAAATGCGAGCTTCGCAAGAGACTCGCAATGCTCTTATCGTGATGCTTACCGCCAAGTCCGAGGAAGCGGATCAATTGGTGGGTTTCTCGGTAGGTGCTGATGATTATGTGGTGAAACCTTTTAGTGTTCGAGTGCTTCTAGAACGGATCAAAGCCTTGCGTCGCCGCAGGGCTGAAGCGAGCGAAACAGAAGGTGACACGATCGTCTGCCAGGGTGTTGCATTGGATCGTCGGCGTCATCGCGCTTCGGTTGGAAATCGAAGCTTAGAATTGACTCGCAGTGAGTTTAAGTTACTGGAGACGTTGATTCGTCAGCCAGGGCGAGCCTTTGATCGCTCAGAGTTAATCGATGCTGCATTGGGCGAAGATACGTTGGTGCTTGAGCGGACGATCGATGTGCATATTCGTGCTTTGCGACGCAAGTTGGACGAGCAAGCCGATTTGATCGAAACTGTTCGCGGTGTCGGTTATCGCTTCAAAGAACCCGGTTCCACCGAGTAGAACGATCGGTTCCATCAGCCGACAGCTGCGGTTTTCGTTCTAGGCAGCGACGTTTTTTGTTCCGCATCGTGATGGCTTGCCCTAATCGCAGCGGCAGGCGTCGGCTGGCAAGCGTTATTGTGTGGGGTGTTTGTGACTTGGTTTTTCGTCATGAAATAACGAAAAAAGGCCCGCCTCAGAGAGGCGGACCTACACGTTGTTGAGATCGATTTGGGTCTTAAACCAATGCAGGTTCGCCCGAGCGTGAGCCAGTGACGATACGGTGGATCAGTTCATTCTTACTGCTATTGGTATCGTCATTAGGTAATTGGCAAGTACCAGCTGCTTCGTGTCCGCCGCCGCCGTATTGCAACATTAGGTCGCCAACATTCAATTCACATGAACGA
>JBILTA010000301.1:0-6784 GCA_044371785.1 Pirellulaceae bacterium
GAACTTGATATCATGTATCTTCTGCGTTCCCGTCTTTATCCGCTGCAGTTCGTTTTGACAGGCGACATCCCAAATCACCAACTCCGAACCTTGGGCTGAGAACCATTTCTCCGTTGGTCCATTAAATACGATTGCGGTGGTTGGTGGCAACGTCGCTCTGCTCGCAGCGACCTCGTCGTAACCCCAGCTAAAATGCGGTGCGGCCAAAGACAAAAATAGAATGACCGCAGAAGTAAAGAAGTAGGAGACGTACAAATGTACGTGTAAGGCTGTTCGTTGATGATCGAAGAATTTCATGCGATAAGTTCTCGGATGATTTTACCCGCTTGGTTCACACGGATCGGTCGGCCGTCCGAAGTGGTCATGGTTGTCTCAGCCGAAATGCCTAACAGTGAATAAATGGTGCAGGCCAAGTCCGCAGGCGTCACTGCAGCCTCCAGTGGACTTTCGCCGGTCCGATCGCTTGCTCCATGAACATAACCTTGCTTCAAGCCACCACCTGCCATCATCACGCTGAAGACTCTTGGCCAATGATCGCGGCCACCCGTGCTGTTGATCTTTGGAGTGCGTCCAAACTCACCCATCACCACGACCAAGGTGGATTCGAGCAGGCCGCGTTCATCGAGGTCTTCAATCAACGCTGATACCGCTTGATCGAGTGTCGGAATAAGTCCAACGCCAACCTTTGCTCCAGCATAACCCTCCTTTAAACGCAAGACCAAGTCGGCATGGGTATCCCAATCGTTATTGTGAATGTTAATGAACGAAACGCCCTGCTCTACCAACCGTCTTGCCAATAAACAGCATTGGCCCAATAAGCGATCGCCATATCGCTCATGCATTTGCGCCGACTCGAGATCCAGTTGGAATGCGCTGCGTGTATCGCGATTAAGCGTCATGCGATACGCTTGATCGAGAGCCGACGATGGTTTGGCCGTGTCCGGCGGCGCGTTCATACTCCGATCTTGTCGATCAAGCTGTTCCAGGAACTGTCTACGCCGGAGCAGTCGTTGCTCATCCAAGCCGGGATAAAAGGTCAAGTCTTTCGGGGCAAGAGAATTATTTTTCGGATCGCGCGGAACCAAGTAGGGTTCGTATGACGCACCCAAAAAACCAGCTCCAGCCGTCGAGCGATATTCGTTGAGTGCGATATACGCTGGTAGTTTTGAAGTTTGGTCTCTCAGGTGGGATACCACCGCTCCATAACTTGGATACGCTAAGGCCGGAGTTGGTTGATAGCCCGTAAGCAAATAGTGATTGGCGATATTGTGTTCGCCCAGCGGAGACGTTACCGAACGGACGATACATACTTTATTCGCAATTCGAGCGGTATGTGGCATCACTTCGCTGATGGACAGACCGGGAACAGAAGTGGCGATCGACTTAAATGGACCGCGAACTTCAACGGGCGCTTGAGGTTTGGGATCGAACGTTTCTAAATGACTTGGCCCACCATCCAACCAAATAAGAACACATGATTTGGCTTTGGCCTGCTCGCTTCCCAACAATGGAACCGCTCCCATGGTTGATAAGCCCAGACCTAGCAGCGGAATAGAGCCCACTTGCATGAAGTCACGGCGTGTCAAGCGACTAGAGCGATGGACCATCTCTTTGACCCCTAACGATTATCCAAGAAATCTTTAGATGACAACAACGCCCAAAACAAATCTTCCCAACCAGACATTCGTTCCGCTGCGGATAATGGCTCCAAAGCGGGCAAATAAGTGTTGCGTTCTTCCGTCGATGGATAACGACAAAGCGTTCGCAAATACATACGATCCAACATCTCTTTCGATTCAAGATTTTGCTTGAGTGTCGATTTCAGCCAATGTTTCTCGTCCGTTATCCGCTCGTTCAAAGTTTCCCCATTGATCCAATGGAGCATCAAAGAGAGTGAGGAGGTTGCAGAAGTTGTGTTGCACACGTCACTTCGCATACATCGTCCTAACGTATCCAAGGTCATAGATGGCGTAGTGGGGTCTTCTAGTTGTATCGCTCGCTGGACGGATGGTTTATCGGTGAGCGGCAATAAGCTGCCAGTGGCGTCATCAATCAAGTCAATCAAGACATCTGGTGGTATCGCTTTGCGTGGACCAAAATTGTAGGTGATATCGCTCAGGCTCTCCGCTGTCGTTGCGGGCGCTTGACGGCGATAAGCTTTTGACAGAACCATTTCTCGAATCAAAGAGCGGATGTCATAACGTTTCGATACCAAACCTGCAGTTAACGCCTGAAGTAATTGAGGATGAGTCGCTGGATTGGTGAGTCGCATGTCATCGACTGGCTCCACCAAGCCACGTCCGAAAAAATGAGACCATACGCGATTAACAGTCGATTTAGCCAACAACGAATCGGGGTGCTCTATCAGCCATTTTGCAAGTTCAGCACGCACATCGCCGCTGGACGAGAAACGTGCTCCTCCCGGCAATTGGGCAATCGCTGGTAGCCCCGTTCGTGGATTCGTAACAGCCCCACGATCCAGCCAACGCACGATCTGCTTTCTTTCGATTCGAGCAAACACTGCCGCAAGTCCATGATAGTCATCCTGCTTCCAGCGATCCAAAGGATGGTCATGGCAATTAGCACATTCCATTCGTGACCCGATGAACCAACGCGATATCTGTTCCGCTTGCTGCCGTGGATCGTTGGCGAGCAACATGAAGAAGGCTGGTCCCTCTTCATGACAGTCGCCTGTCGCAGTGATCATCTCGCGAGTCACTTCATCCCAAGCTCGATTGGATGCGATCTGTTGGTGCAGCCATTGATAGAACTGATGTAAGCCTTGAGGCGCGTTGCTGTTCGGACGCAATCCGAAAGTTCTTGTCCAACGATAAGTCCAGAAGTCGACATACTCCGTCGATGTCAGCCATTTCTCTACCTGGCGTTCGTACTTATCCGTTGTCGTATCCTGCAGATATACTTCAAGCTCCAGCGCCGTAGGCGCACGACCGATCAAGTCCAGCATGACACGTCGTAACAGCGTTGCTTCATCTGCGGGTGGAACTTCTGACTCTGACAGACTTGTGCGACGTTCATCGAGCCAGCGGTCGATCACGCTCTCCGCGTTGATATTTGCGTCTTGCGGGGAATGTGCTGAAGCGGTTTGCGGTCTTGTCGAAGGTTTCGGTGTCAAGATTTGTAGCGACTGCACACGATCACAATAACGCATGGTGACCGTGTGGATTCCTGGGCGTAAGGCGGTGAGCTCCAAAGTGTCTGGTTCAAACTTTAAGCCGCTTGGATCCGGAATGGTGATCGTCACCAAATGATTGATCTTGAGCGGCTTTCGTCCCTTGAAATGAGCGATGACCTCCAGTGTTCCATGTTCGCCAACAGGTAATGTGGCGGCAGAAACGGCGTCCAGTGCTCTCTGATTGAATTGAAGTTCAAGCTTGTCAAGCTCACGCGTGCGCACGCGCTGAGCACCTTGTTGCACCCAGTCATACAAGATCTGCCATGGGATCGAACGCTCATCGAGTAGAGCACCCCCTTCGTGATCAATGGTGCCTGTTGGCTTTTTAAGAAATAAGCTATCTGAAGGTTGACGTACATCGATGCGTCGTCCTTCAAACTCGTGGGCGATAGTGGTGTAGTCTTCGCTGGGATTTGAGCCCCATAAAGAAAGATGAAAACCACCTCGTCCCACAGCCGCACCATGACAACTACCCGAGTTACAGCCTGCGCGAGTTAAAGTGGGGAGCACTTCAAAGTCAAACTCAATCAATTCCTCAGCTTTTGTAGGTATGCCGATTCCCAACAGGATGATAAGCGACAGGCAATGTCGAATCATTTGTACTTCTCGGCCCATTTGCGAAGGATCTCTTGGCAACGTGGAGTGCCATAGTTTTCCAGCTTGCCGCTGTTAACGATGGTGTTTGAAATGCGAGCGATCTCTTTGCGAGCCGCTTCATCTTTTTCAATCCAAGCTTCTACAGCCGCCGCTGCCTCATCCACTTGTTGATCGGTGGCATCTCTCTGAATGACAGGTCGCAAATACGTTCGTATCTGTTCGCTTAAGGCTTCATTGGCTGCGTTAGGGTTGTTTGCGTTGGGCCGCATATTGGGTCGTTGCATTCCAGGTTGTTGCAGCTTAGCCATGTCGGGCACTTCACCCCCTGCGATATCAACGATCGACTTGAAGACCTTCGGCAAGTCAACTTGAATACTTGGTTGCACTAAGGCATAGTTCGCAGTGACTTTGTTTTCTTTCCCAACGAGAATGGTAAGGGTGACTTGGCGGTTGAGTCCGTAAGCTCCTGGCCCCTCAACACCATCTGGAAAGATACCGATCATGGTTTTCTCAGGTAGTGCATGTCGCATCCGTTTCAGGTCGTTTTCGGCCTGAGTTGGATCGGCCGTTAACCACACCACGCAACTGGCGACATCTTGGTCTTTGCGTTCCGCAAGATAGTTCATCAACAGGCGAGTCATGCCGATCGAAGGTCGGTTCGCTTGATGCATAAACAACAAGACAATGGGTTTGCCTTTGGCTTCCGCGATTGGGTCGAATCGTTTGCCCGCTTTATCGTCGAAGACCCCCACCATTTCAAAGGACGAAAGTTCTTCACCCGTCTGCGGCCCGGAAAAAATCGGTTCCGCAGTATTCTCTTCTTGGGCAATGGCTTGCTTGGCTAGAGTAGGCAGTGGTACCGCTAAAGTGGTGAGTACTAAGAGCAGATTTTTGAAAAATGAAAGATGACCCAAAGCGGTACGTGTCATGGAAGGTTGGCTTCGAGGAAAGGGAGGGGTGAGTATGGAATTTCTCATTATGACGAATGTAACGGTGTCGAGAAAGAAACAGAGGCCTTGAATCCACGAAAATAGCCAACATATTGCGGAGTTGAAAGATCGGTTCACAGTGCTGCGACCTACATTTTTTAAGGCACATTCCCTATTTCGACGATGGGAATGGGTCCCCAGAATACGTCAACTCAATCGCAGTCGAACATCATGGAATTCCTCCTGTTACTAGGCTTTTTCCCTTTTGCCATTTTTGGTGCGGTCGCTGTACGCACCTTTGGCTTGTGGGGAATCGCGTTAGGAATGTTCCTGGTTGGTGTTGTATTTGGACATCCTTTCTTTCATGTATCCGTTATCACCTTGGATCGTTTGATCTTGGGCGTCATTGTCGGCGGAGTCGTTTTCTTTCGGCTCTACGGACGTATCGCGGGTGAACGCTGGGATTTAAATGACCTCTTTGTGGCCCTATGGATTGGTTGGGTTACGTTCAATACTTTCACTCACGATTTTAAGATCGATGGCTACTCTCCAGCCTCCCAGTGGCTTTTCTTCTATGCCGTTCCGGTTCTCATGTATGCCGTGGCTCGCTATTTGCGGCCCAATCCACAAGAAATCAAATTGATGATGCTGGCGTTTGCCGGCTTGGGGATCTATCTCTCACTCACTGCAGCTTGTGAATGTTTTGGCATACATGGCATTGTGTTTCCACGTTTCATCGTGAATCCAGCGTTCCAAGAATTCTATGGACGTGGACGTGGTCCGCTAATGAACCCATCCGGTAACGGAATTCTGATTACGTTAGGCTTTATTTGCTCCTTGCTCTTGGCCAAAGATTTTCAACACTGGAATCGTGTTCTACTTATCGCTGTCGTCGCCGTCTATGCACTGGGCATCTATAGCACGCTGACTCGTTGTGCATGGCTCGGTGGCATGGGCTGTTTGGCATTGTTCGCTTGGATCTATCTCCCCACCCGAATCAAATGGACCGGTGCGATTGTGGGGCTTATGGTCGCGGCCAGTCTCGCGCCAGTCGTGTTGCCTCACATCAATCGCTTTAAACGCGACAAAAATGTAAGTGTCGAAGATATGGCTGAATCTGCTAAGCTGCGGCCGATGTTGGCTGTTATCGGTTGGGAAATTATCAAAGACTACCCGCTGCGTGGCGTCGGCATGGGGCACTATCTCGAATACAGCATCGACTATGCTCAAAATCGCAATATCGATATGCCACTTGATCTGGCCGACAAATATGTGCAGCACAACATCATCTTGTCGATTTTGATCGACCATGGAGCAATTGGATTGGTTCTCTTCCTCATGATGGTCGGTAAGTGGTGTCACACCGCCTGGGAGATATGGCGATATCGTTTGGCGACACGCGAAGCGAAGTACTTAGTCATCATCGCTGCCGGTTTCAGTATCGGTTATGTCACTAATGGTATGTTCCAAGACGTGATCATCATTCCCGTCGTTGGTAGTTTGCTTTTCTTCTTAGCGGGCATGCTACGTGGGGTGAAAGCCAACCTGGCCGGACAGCATCAGATGTTGGTCGAAAACGTTGCCCTCTCCAGCGGTTCCACCCCTAAATCACAACTCGCAATGCAACCATGAGTGCCAACAGTAACAAGACGAGAAACGAAGCCATTGATCAAGGTCGCTTCTTCGCGGCCGCCGGTGTCGTATGGATTCATTCCATGCGCAGCGAATCGATGTCCACCTGGGGAGAGCTGGGAAGATTTGCTGTTCCCTTCTTTATCTCACTCGCCATCTTGATGACCTGGCAGAGCTTACAGCGAACTTCTGAGACACGTTTCAGCGATTATTTTGTGCAACGCTTACGCCGACTCTATTTGCCGATGCTGGTATGGAGTCTTGTGTATATTGCTTTCAAGCTAGTAAAAAGTTCGTTGCAGCCCCATATGCCCAACGACTTTCCAGGTTGGTCTTTTCTATGGGGTGAAACCGCCTATCATCTTTGGTTTATCCCCTTTCTAACCTTAGTGGTTATCGTACTCTTCGCATTTCGTAAGTTAGCTCAAGCCAC
>JBILTA010000020.1:0-20148 GCA_044371785.1 Pirellulaceae bacterium
TGGTGAGACGGGTGCGTTGCCATCGGACACGGAAGATGCGATCAATCTGACGTTGGCCATTTCAGGCACGAAGGTAGCGTTAATCTTCATCGAACAATTGAAAGGTGGATTCAAAATCAGTTTCCGCAGCCGATGTCATGTCGACTGCAATCAGTTGGCTCGAAGTTTTGGTGGTGGTGGCCATCGGGCGGCCGCAGGTGCATTCCTTGAAGGGAACCTCGCCACCGTTCGCGACCTCGTTTTAGCCGCAACCCGTAAGGCGATGCAGTCGTAGCTCGGCAGTCGTAGCTCGGCAGTCCCCGGCCGAGTTCGCGTCCGGTGCGACCTCGTGCTGAGCACGCAGCGTACGTTTTTGCAAGGATGTTAGTACCGGCTTTCCGGCTCGGCAAAGATCAACGTGTAGTCTGTACTACTCAGACGCTGGCCTACCGAGTCCCACCGTAAATTGCATAATGTCTGTCCCTCCCCTTCCCTCTCGTCTCAACTCATTCCAGAAAGCACACCCATGAAAAAACTTCTTTCCCGTTGCGCAGTCGCCATGATGGCAATGGCCTTCGTCTCACCGTTGTTGGTCGCTCAAGAAGCGATCAAACATTCGTATCTTGTGTTGGGTGGTAAGACGGCGATCATCGGTGAAAACGACCAAGTCATTTGGGAATATGCCGGCGGTTCGCGCGATGGTTTTGTGTTGCCCAATGGCAATGTGTTATTGGCTTATAGCAATCGTGTTGAAGAGGTGGACCGCGATGGCAAGCAGTTGTGGAGTTATGAACTCGATCCAGCGAACAAAGAGATTGGCACGGCTCAGCGCCTTTACAACGGCAATACTTTGATTACGGAATTAGGAGCCAAGCCTCGATTGTTGGAGTTTGACAGTGCAGCGAAGGTGATTCGCAATGAGTTTCCTTTGCAGCCTGAAACGGACAATGTACACCTGCAGACACGCATGGCACGTCAATTGCGCAATGGCAATTATCTGGTGCCGCATTTGTTGGCTTTTGCTGTGAAAGAGTACACGCCTGAGGGCAAAGTGGTGCGAACCTTCAAGACCGATATGGAATCGATTGGTGGCCGGCCAGCCGAAAATTGGCCCTTTACGGCAATTCGGCTCGATAACGGCAATACGCTGATCTCATTGACGCATGGAAACAAAGTCATCGAGATCAATCAAGCGGGTGAGATCGTGTGGCAGGTGAATAATCAAGATGTAAATGGTTTGTTCAAGGACCCGTGTGGTTGCCAGCGTTTGGCCAGCGGTAATACCGTTGTAGGTAGTCATGCTGCGATGAAAGGAATCTCGATGGTCGAGTTGAATGTGGATAAGAAAATTGTATGGACCAGCGAGCATCCCTATGCCGCCGGCGTACATCATTTTCAAATCCTGACCACCAATGGCAAGCCCGAACCAGGCATGCCATTAAAGTAGGTGTGAGTTGTATGGAGCGAGTCACATTTTACGGCGATTTTAAGTCGGATTTGATGTCCATTTTGCACCGTTGTGCAAGAAGATAAGCCGATTCGCGCAGCACACTGTGTCGAAGACGAGCAGGTTGAGTCAACTCCACGGTGTGTTGCGCAAGTCGGGTATTTGGCGTGTAAGCCGCGTCAGTGATGGTGAGTCTTTGCAGCGGGCAAGGTGTATCAAGAAGGGACTTGCTGCACACGCCCTACTTCGCTACTTCGCTACTTCGCGCCGACGCGAGCTTGTTGGATGGCGAAGTCAACGAGCTGTTGCTCTTTGAAGAAGCCTTCCCAGAAGTTGTGGCCTTGGCCCTTGGCGATGATGAGCTTGACTAAAGCCCCCTCCCCTCCCCTTTCGTAACGTTGCTGGAGTTCAAGAGAATTCTCTTTCAGCGGTACGACCACATCGTCATCGCCATGAATGATGGTGATCGGGATTTTGGCTTTAACCAGGACATCGATGCGTTCGATGGGGTTAAGTTCCGAATTGCGTTGCGTGAGTTCTTCGGCTGTGACTCCATAAGCGGGAGCCGCGGTTTCAATTTTGGGATAGGTCCGAAAATCATAGACGGGATAGATACCGATGATGCCGGCAACTCGCTCGGGATGGGCGATAGCCCAACTGCTTACCCAAAGTCCTCCGCGGCTACGACCGAACAAACAGGGCTTCTTAGCAAAGCCGCGTTTCGTGGTGAGCTCATCATAGAACGCGTTGAGTGTCGGATGACTCAAAGGGCTGCCGTATGCTTCACCGACATCGATACCGGCGACAGCGATACCGGCTGCGAGAAATTGTTCGTGCATCCAGCGTTCGGCTTCATCGGGATAGGCGGGTAGCGTAGGGGCATAGAAGATCCAGGGTTGCGGCGTGGATCGCTTTGATTCTTCGGGCATGTAGATGAACGCAGGCCGATCTTGGATCGTGAGCGATTCGCCCGGTAGTTGCAGTCGAGCAGGTGCTGTAGCGGCGGTGAGTTTGGTTTGCGCGAAACATTCGGCAGCGAGTGATACGATGAGCAGAAATGTTCCGGCATAGAAAGCATTGGCAATGATCGAGTGAGTGAGTTTCATGGAAGTGATTCCAATGAGAGGTGGGCAAAGCAGGAAGTTTTACATTATGAAGCATTCAAGCGAGGCTGACCATTAGGCTCCGTTCCCATCAGCCGAACGCATTAGCGTCGATTTTCCGGCGCCGCGGCGACCCACACCATGCATTTATGCCCGACCATACCGGGACACATTTCCGCCGGCTACGGCGGGCGCGCAGTTGGTGGTTGAGCCGTCATGGAACCCCTTTGCGCAGCGTCAAGGGGCGTTGACTATGGCAGTTGTCTTTTTATCGCATCAACTTCGAGTCTCAATTTGGGGAGCAAGCGGTCTAGGTGCAAGATAACATCCTGGCTGGAATGAACGATGGTAAGGACCAAAACATTATTCCCCCATAGAGTGCAAACAACGATATGGGATTCGACGGTATGCGTTAGAAGTGAGTCGATCATTGGAACGGGGGAGAGTATCCCCGGTTCGGATTCAAGCAACTGAAAGAAATAATTGAATGCATCGAGATACTTTGCAGCTTGCGTGGTACCCCATTTAGTGCTGGTGTAAGACTCGATCTCTTGGAGGTCGGCAATGGCTCGAATGGTGAGATAGATCTTGGCTTTTTTTCCTTTGGCCATTTACTTACGCTTCTTGTTCATCAAGTCGCGAACGTTGCCTTTAAACTGCTTTACTCGTCCTTGGGCAGCATCTTGAAGGCCTTCGATTATACCAACACGAAGTCGATCTGCTTCCATTTGTTGTTTGTGTTTGCGAATAAGGTCGCGAACGAACTCGCTGGGAGTGGCATACAAAGTTCCGTCACCCGATTGGGTATCAACAAAAGCCCGTAATTCGTCTGTTAGCGATAGATTTAATGTCGAGCCCATAATTTTCTCCTTGCTCGACATTATTCTTGTTCGCCCGTTTGATGTCAATATTTGCCATTAGATTCAGGATCAGCCGAACGCATTAGCGTCGGTTTTCCGTCCGCGCAGCGGCGACTCACACGTTACTGTGCCTTCGCTATATGACCTGGCTAGACTGCGCAAGACGAGTCTTCTCCACGGTGTGTTGCGCGAGTCGGTCTTGCAGAGCGTGAGCCGCGTTAGGGACGGTGAGCGGTGGGCGATGGAGAGGTGCAGCAAGATGTGACTTGCTGCACAAAGCCTACTTGGTTACTTGGTTTTCCCTTTGCGTATGTCTGCGATGTGCAGCGGATGGAATTCGAGGCGATCGCCGTGCTTGGCTTTCTTGTGCCGTGGAGTGTCGACGATCTCGCCCGCATACGTTATTTGATCTTCATCGAAGTTAACGATTTTGACCCATATCGATTCGGTCTGATCTTCTTTGGGTTTGGCGTTTTCTTTGGCAAAGCGAAAAAGAAGCTTTACGCAATCTCCGGGGCGACATTTCTCGCGACGTTGCTCCGAGGGAGGCTTCAAATCAGTACGAGTTTGGGCTAACTCGACAGCATCTTCGAGGTAATAACCGCTGCTGTCATAGTCTGGGAAAGGATGATTTTTGAAACGTTGCCATTTGTGGCGAGGTGACTTGCGATCAGCTCCCCAACCCAGTGGCAAATCATGTAGCTCTTCCAGGCTTGAATCCATCTCTACCATACATCCCAACCCAACAAGGTTCGGTTCGGCTTCGCTGATATCTTCATCACTGTGGAATTGCCAATCACCATCAAAGTCGCGGCTTACGTAAGTGATAGGTGAGCCCGCCAATACGAATTGGCTGGTAAAGCAGGCGCTATCGGGACCGATATCAAACTTCCAAGGTTTATCGACGAAAATTTCTGGGAGCAAGGTCTTCTCGGCAGTTCGTTCGTACAACAATGGCTGTAGCTTTTGCATGCGGCGGTTGAAGCCTTCATCCCAGGGAAAAAAGCCTTTTTTATCGGGCCAGAAACATTGCAAGGCAGGATAGTCTTGATAGTGATAGTACCAATTGGCTGATAGAAGTAGTTTCTCGCGCCACTTCGGTTGTACTTTGCGGACGACACAGGAATACTTCTCGACCAAGCCTTCGATAACAAGCTTGTCTTTGACGACCAAGCCCTCTTGGATCAATTCGATGTATTGCGCTACGATTTGATACATCGTCTCGAAATCGAGACCGAATAGAATCAGTTCGGGCTGACCGTACTTCGCGTAGATGCCAATACTGTATGCCCAATTCGGTAAAGAATCCTCTTCGCTGATCGCATTCAGTTGCCAGCCATCTTCTTTGATGTTGGTGAGTAAGTTGACTTCAAAGTCGTTGAGGTCTTTGTCGGTGAGTTTGCGAGTTTTGATTTTCATGGGTGTGATGATTCGATGAGTGGATTAGGGGTATTCGATATTTAGGCGTAGAGCTTCGACTGCTGGCGGGTTTTGGAATTTCGTCAGGAACTTCTGCGAAGCACGTTTCCAGCGGTTTGCCTCACGAGTGTTCTCCAGAGATTCGTAGATTTGGACCAAGTGGAGTGCGCTTTTATATTGCGTCCAATAACGACCTTTCGACTTGAGTTCTTTTTGTTCGCCCAAACGAATATTAACGGCGGCTTGGGGATCCCCCATGATCAGCCAATACATTGCACAGAAGGTAAAGTCATCAGCGTCCGGGATATCGCAGCGGATCGCATTGGCACGACGATAAAGATTTCGAGCGGACTTTTTATCCCCCAGTGATGCGAGCGCGCAAGCTCGAATGAGCAGGAACGACTTCTTAGGTTCGTTGGTCAAGTCTGGATCGAGCATCCCTTCATCCGCATGTTTTATGGACGCATTACAGTCTTGGTCCCGCATTGCAAGTTTGGCTTGAAAATAATTTAGGCTCCAAAGTTTACCGCTTTCAATGTCGACCGCTACATGCTGTTGTAGATTTTCGATTGCGGCATCCGCTTGCTTACGATCGCCCTTCTCCAGATAGAGTGCACATAAAATCGACAGGGCTCGGGTTATATGCTCCTCGCAATCGCCACTTTCTTTGATAACGAACTGGCAGAGTTGACGAATTTCTTTTTCATAACTAATTGGGTCCGTAAAGGCGAAACTCATCGCCAAGTGGACATGAACCATCAATCGCTGCGGTGTGTTGGCGTAGATCGGCTTTCGAGCGCGTAAAACAGCATCCGAAAGGACTTCACGCGTTTTTTTGTAATCGCCGAGGGTGTGGAGTTCGCTTCCTAACCACGCATCACACCAAAGCGTAAAGAGCTCTTCTCCTAGAGTGACGCTAAGTCGCCTAGCTTTTCGTAAACAAGCGATGTTGTAACGTGGGTTATCGTCATCTTCCATCGCTTCATCGAAATATTCCAACATCTGATAGTGTCGACGTCCATAGGAATCACCATGAAAGATTTTGTCTTGATATGCTTCATACCATTCAAATACTAACGTCATTGCAGAAGTGTCTCCAAAGATTTGCTGATGTTCGACCAGGCTTCCATACACTTCTTGGCGTCCATTTGTCGATCGGAAAACAGTCGGACCGCTTGATAGAGGAGTTGAAAGGCCATTTCATTGAGTGTGCCATTTTTGGCTTGCACGGCGAGTATGTTGATGAGTGTGGATTTGGCGTTGAGATGAAGTGTCCCTTTTGTCGTATGACCATCGGCGAGCATTTCGTCTGCACAACTATTCAGCAAGCTTCCGACGCCAGGCGGTAATGAGTGATCATCAAGGTCCGATACTTGGTTTAGGAACTCAGCACTACGATCGAAGACCAAAACGGCAGGTAAGCTGGCTGGTTCAAATTCGCTGAGTTGAGCAGTGTAAGGTGTGTCTTTTAAACAGTCTAAGAGTGGTTGGAATTTTCGATCCTTAACCGCGCGAATCAGGGCAGGAATATCGGTATCCGCTTGTATCAAGCGAACACCTTTGTTTTCCATTTCAAATCGTTCCAAAAATGGGAGAATTCCGTACCAAGAGGCATCCACCACAGGCTTGCCGCACCCTTCGAGGAGGACTTGATCGCTCAATCGGGGTGAGTCGTCTGCCTGATAATAGATGGACTTTGATTTTGTTTGTTTTAGGTACTCGCGAACGGTGAGGTGACCACGTGAAGTTGGAAGTCGCACGCGATCAACGATGCGATTGAAGAAGTCACGATTTTCGGCGGCCCAGGCCATGATCAAGTTTGCGTGTGCATCAATGACGCTACTCCATTGTTTCGATTCTTTTTGGCTCAGTGCATCAAATGCGGCTAAAAATTGTTGCTCGATGGCCTGGGTCACCAGACTGAGGTTCTCATCTTCATGGATATCCTCGCGAGAAACGGTTGGCGTGAGCATTGGAGATTCGATGATGCCGCGAGCAAATCGCGCCCAGGCTGGAAGAAGCCGTCGATCTCGTTCGCGAATAAACATGTTGCGAATGAACACGATCGAGTCACCGTGTTCCTGAACGGAGGCGATGGATCGTGGCGGGATATAGATCATTCCCGACAAGGGTACGGTAATCGTTTCTTGGTTGATAGAGAGCGTATGGTCTCGAAGTTTCATGGACCAGAGAGGTTTCTCATCTGTTCCACGATACTTTAAGAATTGCTGGAGGCTAGCAGAGGTGTTCTTTGAGTTCCACGGTGCGATACCCGAATTTGAACGATGCGAATTGGATGCCACGTAGACAGGATGCGGAAGCAAGTCGGCGAAACGTTTGACCAATTCATCGAGTGTGCTTTCGTTAGCCATGAACCGCATGGCAGGTTTCAGTTTGAGCCGGATGGTGGTTCCAATCTCAGTGCGTTTACCTGTGGCAAGTTGATACGATTCTCCACCTTGGCTGGTCCAGCGGACAGGTGTTGATTGCTCACGATAGGAAAGTGATTCAACTTCCACCGCTTCAGCGAGGAGAAACGCGCTGAGAAAACCAAGTCCAAACTGTCCGATAAGCGAGTTGTATCTTTCTGTATCTTCGAAGGCCAGGCGTTCTCGCAGTTCGCGAGTGTAGCCGCGACCGATTGTGGCGAGATAGGTTACGGTTTCTTCTCGCGTTAACCCTGAGCCATTGTCGTGAATCTCGATGGTGTCTTTGGCTTTGTTAACGAGAATTCGAATGCAGGGGTCAGCTTGCCAATTGGGATGTTCAATCTGTCGGCGTGAAATCGAATCGTGCGAGTTCTGTATTAATTCGCGGAGGCCGACCCTCGGATCCGAGTAGAGATTTTCAGCCAGGATCTTGATGAGGCCTGGAAGATGTAAGTCAAATTTGGCGTTCGTCATTTTTTCCAGTCTCAATCTTCGCTGTCGTTGTCATAGTCGTCAGTATCTGGCGTCGCTGATTCAAGCCATTGCTCAAACGAGTCAGCCATTTTTTCGACGTCAGCACCGTCATGGTGCCAGACCCAGATCGAATGTCCATCTTCCGTATCGAGAAAGACGACATCGCCGTTGTTGTCACCGATAGCAAGGCCAGCAGCTAAGCGATCCAGCGCATAAGGTTCGCCATCCTGATCTTCGGTTTCATCACCGTGAAATTCTCGGATCGCGTTGACATAGGCTTTCAATTGATGAATTGTCAGGACCTTTTCACGATTAATTCGGATGAGTTTTGTAAGTTCTTCGAGCTTATAAAATCGCCAGCCATGGATGTCGTCAATTGTGTAAGAAGTCTCGCCATCATGTTGTTTTAGGAAGTTGCGGTAGCTCGCGGGAAGATCGGGTAGTGATGTCATGGATGTGGCCTTAGTTTGGGAGGAGACTTTGATTAAACGCCGCTTTGCCAGAGGTCTTTGCCATCCAGCCAGTCGTTCATCAGTTTTCTTAATGAGGGGCTGAACTTGATAAATGAGTTCTTCCATGAGTCCCCCTCTTCATGAATGTTCGGTTCGAACAAGATCACTTTACCCTTGTTGTCACGGCAATCGATGCAAAGGTACATCGCACATCCACAGCTAAAGGCTGGCAGCAGGCCGTCGGGCCATTTCCACTTCGGATCCTCTTTGTCGATTTTCTGGAACTGCTTTAGTAACTGTCGAACGTCGCAGTTACTGTCATCTCGAGCACCGCCAATCAGGCCGATCAAGCCGTACGCTTCGCCATATCCTCCATTGGCAACTTCACAGTACATGCGTTTGAGTAATTCTGGTAGTGAGTAGCCGAGCATGTCTTCTACGACAGCGATTTTCTCTTTAGTGAGTGGGGAGCGACGACATACTTCATTAAAGCCGTTCTCTGTAAGGAGGCCATTCTTTTTGCGTTCCAAAAGTTCGTCGATAATTTGCTGTTCGGTTCTCATGTTGTTTCAACTTTACGTCTTCAATGGACGGTCTCTATTGGATCTCTTGAAATGGATTCTGCCGCTCTTGGGGAATCTTTTCGATGAGTCTTTGAGCGAGTGACCTGTATAGCGGATGAGTATGCTGGGTTAGGTCTTGTAAGGCTGCAATCAATTCATCGGAATAGGCACGGATTAGGTTTTGGTCGAGTCTGCGGAGCCAAAACACAACGCGGCGATGATGGTTGAGATCTGCGGTGCAATTGTCAAGTTCGCGATCGGATAGTTCAATAGGTGCACGTCGATACTGGGTGGAGTTGCTTTCAAGTTCCAACCATTCTTGTATTTCGGCGTCGCTGAGTTGCGTCGTTTCTAAATGGTAGGCTGTTTTTTCTGTTGTTGGTCCCGCTGTTGTTGGCCACCAAGAATCCCATTGAAAGGACACGATCTGGCCGGCATCCACATCAAAGAGATATTCGCCACCGGGATTCCCTCTCAAGGTTACTTTGCGCGAGCCGGATCCAAATTGCGGAATTGCAATGAGATCGAGTTCAGGGAGAACATATTGAAGAGGTGATCCCAGTTCGTACGGTAACTTGAGTTCGCGTGGCTGTTCGAGTCGTTTGCCGGAGTTATCCATGGCGATCATGGCTGTCAAGCTTTCGTAGCCAGTTGTGTTCACCATTGAAGAGCTTGGATTGATGGTTTCAAGATAAGTTGAAACGGCGAGTTCCAAGCGTTGTTCGCTGATCGCAAACGGCTTAATCAAAATGATGCCGTGCACATAGCGAGTTGCATTATCTGGTTCAGCACCGACCAGAGTGAGCAAATAGCCTGCCGACTTGCCTATTTCAAAGTGATAACGCGGACCGTTGGCTCGAGTCCCGGTTTCAGTTTTATCTTGTGTTTTGGCGGTGGAAGATGATGTACTTTGAGCGGTTTCGATTGGAGCGATGGAGTCGTCGTTATCACGTGACGATGCTTCGGGCGAAGTAATCGTTTCAGGAGTTGCCGCAGATGGTGCGTGGTTGCGTGGCCATAAGTTCCATGCGAGTACAGCGGTCAACGTGAGTAGTGGAATGCTCCATAGAATGACAATGCGAAACGATGTTTGGTTGCGATGGTCGAGCGGCTTGGTGGTAACGAATGAATGCAGCAACTCACTAGGTAGTTCATGCTTGAGAGGATGTTGGCAATGTGCCAAACATTTTTCTAGCAATTGAGCTACTTTGGCAGCCGAGTCGAATCGGTCTTCGGGGCGGGGTGAATGAAGTCGACGGACTAAGTTTTGTAACCATGCTGGTGCGGAAGGTTGAACTTCTCGTATGTCGCGCACGTCGATGGTGCCTATTCGGTGCAAAATTCCATAAAGGGTTTCGGACCGAAATGGAGAGTGGCCTGTGCAGAGAAAATAGAGAACGCTTCCGAGACTGAAAAGATCGGAACGCTCATCGATCCGTTCACCGCGAGCTTGTTCGGGAGACATGTATTGCGGAGTGCCTGCGACTGTTCCGGAGCGGGTCAGCGATGCATCGTCAACAGTTCGAGCCAAGCCAAAATCGGTGATGACGATACGATCGATGCCGTCGCCGACCAAAATATTGGCCGGCTTGATGTCGCGATGAATGATGCCTTGGGCATGAGCGGCTGCAAGACCGGAGGCGATTTGCAGTCCGATGCGAATCACATCTTCAGTTGGTAACGCACCTTGTTCTTGGACACGTTTTTGAAGGGAGTGTCCACGAACATAGGGCATCACCAAATAGGGAATCGATTCATGTTCGGCGACTCCGTAGATATCGATCACATTGGGATGAACGATGCCGGCGGCTGCTTGAGCTTCGCGGAGAAAGCGGGCTTTGGCAACACCGCTGGAGGCTAGATGGGGTGACATGAGTTTGATCGCTACCACGCGATTCAAAGGCTTATCCCAGCCTTTCAAAACGATTCCCATTCCTCCGGCACCTATGATACCGGATACTTCATAAGGGCCTATCCGACCCAGCATCTGCGTATCGTCGGTGGGCGCGAGCAACTTCAGTGTCTGTTGGATGAGCGATGCGGTGTTATGGTCCACCAGTGTTTCCGCAGGGCTTGCTTGTTCGCGAGGTGAGATGACATTGCGAATGGTAATCGCAGGCTCTTGATCGGGATTCAAATAGTGTTTGGCTTTTTCCCAGGAGTGATCGTCTGCAGCGGCTTGAGATAAAAGATGGCGACAAGGCTCACAGTGGGCGAGATGCTCTTCAAAGGCAGTTTCCTCTTGGGACGTGAATTGACCTGCTAAGAAGCGTTCGATGTTGAAGGAGCATGGCGAGTGAGTCATTGCTCGATTTCCTTCAAGACATGCACGATATCGCGTAAGCGTCGCATCACACGACTGCGCATGGCGTAGATGCTACCGACCGATTGGTTCAATCGCTGGGCGGCTTCTTCAATCGAGACATCCTGCACTGCGGTCCATTGAAACACTTGCCAGGAGCGATCGTTCACTTCCTGTTGAACAATTTCAGCTGCGCGATGATAAATCTCTCTTTGGACTTCATCTTCAAGCAGTTGTTGCAGTTGAGGGGCAGGCGAAGCCAACTGGCTGAGTAAGTTATTGGCATGGGAGCCACCGATGGGAAGATCGTGAGGAGCCCGAGTGAGAGCTTTCAGGATCGCATTGCGGGTGATCTTGCTTAACCAATTTCGAAAGCGAGTTTCTGCAGATTGCGGTTCCCAGCGTTCAATGGCTTGATAAACCGAAAGAAATACTTGCTGAGACATATCTTGGGCATCCGCTTCTTGCATACCGCGAGCTTTAGCCATACGAATGATGACGGGGCGATAAAGCTCCATGAACTCTTCCCAAGCTCGTTCGTCGCCGGCCACGTTTTTGACGCGCAGCAGTAAGCTTGAGCGAGTGTCGGGAAAGTTGTCCAAGTTGTGTGCCTCCAGGTGGTTATGGGTACCAATCCGGCTCGTGCGGGTTTCTGACAAGAAATGGAAATTTTTATTGAATGATTTTTGGCCGAGAAGTAGATGTTTAGGATAGCTAGGGAGTTGCGTTTTGATGCACCTCCCGTATCTATAACTCTACTCGTTCCCAAGTGAACATCGAGAGCCACTCATCTCTCCCCCAGCCATAGGAGAGCATCGCGCGGACAACTTGTTCCGCGGTCAAGAGTTCTGGAACTCGATAATGACTCGATACATTGACGAGTTGATATTCGAGAACAAATCCATCCGGTTCGTGATAGGTTTGAATATAGGTACCACCATCGGGAGAGGTGAGCACAGCAAACGGATCGGATTCGTCGGGATCAATTTGGGGGATAAGATTCTTGATGTCTTCTTCAGTCACGTCTGGAACGTAACCAATTTGTGGTCCATCTAAAGTTATAGGAGCATATTCAGCACCCAGGTCGATCAAGATATAGTCTGTCAGTTGAGCGTTTTCATTGAGAATAACGATGACAAAGACATTGGTGCGTTCATCGGGAACAGCCCGAACATGGCAGAGTGTGTTGGGACCGAATTGGTAAACGACAGAGGCGTCACGCAAGTCGAAGGCGTGTCGCTTCAGCTGGAGTTCAGCGGCGTGAGATTCAACGAATTGGAGAACTTGATCCCACGGGATATTGGCCGGGTCGAGTTGGACTCCCTTTCCAACTAAGAGTTTTTTGTACGCCAGTTTATCGAGTAATGGCATAGGATCGATGGGAGGATGTGGTGCGAAGAAGGTACGGCCTGGGTAAATCGTGTGGGTGATTATACCGCAAGTCGATACCCGTTTGTGCTAGCCGCACCATGACTTCCGCAGCAACGTCTAACGCCATTGCTGCGGCGAGCGAAATGATTTGGAGACGACCCAGGAGGGTCGCTTTGGGGAAGTCGACCCAGGAGGGTATTTTTTTGGGAGACGACCCAGGAGGGTCTTTTTTTGGGAGACGACCCAGGAGGGTCTTTTTTGGGGAGACGACCCAGGAGGGTCTTTTTTTGGGAGACGACCCAGGAGGGTCGTCCTACGATGGAACGACCCAGGAGGGGCGTGCTACTATTTGTCTTCGCCGAGGAGGTATTCGAAGGCGCGATCGTACATAGCTTTGCCATAGGTTAACTCACCACCTTGATGGCCAACTAGGCCCACGATCACGGCAGCCAAGAGCATCCCGAGTTTCCAGATATGTTTGGTGCTGCTGGAGCGATTCGACTTCCAACTGAGCAACATTAAGATCACTGAAAAGACGGCCAAGATGATCCCCGACCAGCGATGCCAAAAGATCTCGCCTTCGGTCGAGGTCCAGTCACCATAGCCTCGTTCTGTTGCAAACGACCAGCCCATAAGGCAGGCGACAACTGAAAATATCGCTCCAAAGAACAAGCAGAACTTGGCAATCGGTTCAGCACTCGTCCAGCCAGGCAAGTAAGAGCCCATCGCTGCGAAAGCGCCCAAGATCAGCAGAGCGATGGGGAAATGGACTGTCGCCGGATGCAAGAATCCTTGGAAGGCCCAAACGCGAGCAGCCATGCTGGTTGGCATGACCTTTTTGGTTTCTGGTGCGGGCTTCGATTCACCCGCTTCGCCCGCTGCAACAACCGTGGCGCCTTCGGGCCAGCCGGCACCTTCATCAATCCATAGTTTGATCAGTGCAATCTCTGCCGTTGGTAACGGACCACCATGACTGGCAGGTGGCATCAAGGAGTCTGGATCAGAGGTGATTAAGTAATCGGTCATCAGCGAACTGCTGCTCGAATCACCTGCTTCGATGTACCCCAGCATGGAGTCTTTATCGTCGACACGAAAATCATTTTTGGCTTGCTTGGGCCCGTGGCATTCTAAGCAGCGACTTGCCAATACAGGAGAGATATCGCGTTGGAAATCGACGAGGCCAGAACCAGTTTCCGTTGCCGGTTTAGTTGCATCACTGTCAGCGGCTGCATTTTCATCTGCAGGTGCATCAGCCGGTTTTTCTTCGGCGGGTTTTTCTTCTGCCGGCTTTTCTTCAGCTGGTTCCTTCTCTGGTGTTTGTTCGGGAGCAGGCTGTGGTGTTTCCGCAGGAGGTTGCGGGCTTTCTTTAGCGGGCTCTTGGGTAGGAGTTTCCGCCGCTGGAGCTGGAGTTTCCGCCGGTGGTTGTTCCGGGGTTACTGGAGCAGGATCTTGAGCAGCAGCAACTAAGCCGGAGCCAACACATAAAAACAGGCACCACCAAATCCGCTGAATCCAGCGGCTTGGTCGCGCCTGCGATGTGTGTTCAATAGATTGTGTGAAGGCGGGGGAGGTAAGGTGGGATAGCGATCGATTCACTAGTTGCTCCTTCAAGGCGAGCGGTGGGATTGAGCGGCCAATTGTAAACTCGCTTGGTCGCGGCCAGAGTCCACCAGGAACTTGGCAGTATTCGCAAAATCTCCCGTTGCTTGGGAGGCTTGCGTTAAAAACAATTCGGACTTGTTATCGTCACCATCCAAGCCCATCAACACTCCGAGCAACCAAAGTTCGGTGCCGTTGTTTTCTGTTTGAAGGGCTCGATCTGCTAATCGATTTAAATGTTGCTCCAAAACGACTCTATTAGTGAATAGTTTTGCCAGCTCTTGCTTCGGTAAACCGCTCTTCCATTGTGAAAGAACAGGGTTTGGATCGTCTGATTCACTGCTTCCGATGTCGATGACCGTTTCTTGTTCATTGACCCAGCGAAAGGTTTGTGCGGCTTTCAAATAATCACCACGAGCAAATTGACTGCAAGCCAAGCGAACGGCAGCATCCTTTTTCAGTTCGATGCTGTCACGACCAACCTGTCGATAATAGATCTCGGCTGTGTGGTAATAACCCTTGGAAAACGCGATATCGCCGTCGACCATTCTACTTACCGCTGAACGGGGAGTGGGCGAGCTAGGTTGCGGCGAAGTGTCGCTGCGATATGGGTTTAGGCGACTAGCGGCGGCTACCAGATCGCTGCGATCGGTGGTGTATGAAGAACGGCTTACGTTACTGATGCCTGCACTGCTGTTATACGTGTTGGACATGATCGAGCGTGTTTGAGCAATGCGGTCTTCGATTGAATTGCCGGGGATCATCGAACGGGGCGTGTCGATCGAAACAACACTCCCCTCCCCTGCTCTATCGCGATAGTAGTTGCGCAGATCGGTGTTGGCACGCTGCACTTGATTGAAACGCTGTACTTGATTGAAACGCTGTGCTTGATTGAAACGCTGTGCTTGATTAGCTCGCGCATCTAGGGCCAGTGCCTGTTGCAGCATATTGTTGGCAGCGGCTCGAGGGGCTGCATTGCGGGCTGCGATTTGAATTTGATTTTGAGCAAACGCCTGATTACCGGCTACACCCAAGAAAATCCCATTGCTATACCACACAGGATAAGCACCGTAGTAGTAGGTCGGTGGGCAATAGTACGATGGGAAAACGGGCAGGCAAGCTGGGCGGCAGTCATAAAACGATCGATAGTCATTGCACCAGCCGCGTGGAGCACAGTATCGGTTGTAGTTGAACGACCAGCGGTAGTCGCAGGCATCACGACGAATGTAGAAGCCCGGATTGCAACGATAGGGAGCTGGGTGACTGATCACGGGTCGTGGATAACATTGGCCTACGGAGCTGATAGGCGTATGCCAGAGTCCTACATTGCGACCATGATGGGGCCAGCCGGCAGACGCATCCTCGGGTTGAGCGAGTGAAAACAGCCCAACACAAACGGCTGCACTGATCCAAAAAAACTTTCGGGACCAACAAAGCTTGCGGGAAAGAACCTTGAGCGATTGCCGCACCATCTTTAAGACTCCTGTGTCCAAGCGGTTAACGATCGGCCTGACTGGCTATCTTTCATTATACGCAATTGGGTGGGGGTAAAGTCTACACTAAGATTCGATACGGCGGCTGATTTCTGCCACGACGTCGTCGATCTTGAGTCGGACTTGTTCCAGCGAATCGCGATCGCGGATGGTCACTGTTCTATCGGAGACGCTTTGACCATCGACGGTGATGCAATACGGTGTACCCGCTTCGTCCTGTCTGCGGTAGCGGCGGCCGACTGCCCCCTTCTCGTCGTAAAATACTGGGAATTTTTGCTTCAAGGCGCCGTAAAGTTCCATTGCGACTTCCGGCATCCCATCTTTTTTGACCAAGGGGAATACGGCCGCTTTGAATGGGGCAAACCGCGGATGGAGCCGCAAAACGGTGCGGGTTTGCATGTTGCCGTTTTCGTCGGGTGCCTGGTCCTCTTGGAAAGCTTCGCAGAGGAACGCCAATGTTGCTCGGTCGGCGCCTGCGGACGGCTCGATCACGTGAGGAATGAAGCGCTCATTGGACACTTCGTCGCGATAGGACATATCACGACCGCTGCCGCGATGTTTGGGTTTGCCATCGGGCCCTTGCTCAACGACCAATTGGCCTTCCGCGTTCTTTACCAGTTTGCCTTCCATATGGCTGCGCAAATCGAAGTCGGCGCGATGGGCGATACCTTCGAGTTCACCGTAATCGCCGGCGGGCAAAAATGGGAACGCATATTCGATGTCGGCGGTTCCGCACGAATAATGAGCGATCTCTTCAGCAGCATGCTCGCGCAAACGCAAGCGTTCCGCTGCCAAACCATGTTTGAGGTACCAATCGAAGCGGCGATTGCGCCAATATTCGTACCAAGCTCGCGATGTTTCAGGATGGCAGAAGAACTCGAGTTCCATCTGTTCGAATTCGCGCGAACGGAAGGTAAAGTTACGAGGCGTGATTTCGTTGCGGAAGCTCTTGCCTACTTGGCAGATACCAAATGGAATACCGACACGCGAACTGTCGAGAACATTCTTGAAGTTAACGAAGATACCTTGAGCTGTCTCAGGACGCAGGAACGCTGCATCATCATCGCTCCCTAGGGCACCGACGATGGTTTTAAACATCAAGTTGAATTCGCGAGGAGTCGTAAGTGTGCCCAGTTCTTTGGCGTCAGGCGCCAGAACAGCTTCGAACTCTTTTAGCTCAGCGAGAGAGGTCGCGGCACCGTGCCATACCAGCGAATCAGCATCTTTGCCGCGTAGGTTGAAGAACTTAAGAGCCCGTTGTTGGAGTGTGGCGTCTTCTTGTTCGGCTTCCACTAAAGCCGTGATAAAGACTTTCTTCCCTTTGGCTTCGACCCAACGGCCACGTACTTGATCATAGCGATATCGTTTTTTCGATTCACGGCAATCGACCATGTAGTCATGAAACAAGTCATAGTGGCCGGAGCATTTCCACACTTGTGGATGCATGATGATGGTGCAATCTAGGCCGACCATTTCATAGGTTGAAGGAGCCCCCTTGGGAGCCATCAGTTCGTTGTGTCGGGATACCATGTCCTGCCACCACGCTTCTTTGACGTTGCGCTTTAATTCAACGCCTAGCGGGCCGTAGTCCCAAAAACCGTTGAGCCCACCATAAATTTCGCTGGACTGAAACAGAAAGCCGCGGCGCTTGCAGAGCGAAACGATTTTATCCATTGAACTCATGGTTGTATTCCGATTAACAAGATCTATCGATTAGGTTGTTGGTTGTGGTTGTTGGTATTTATACGATAAGGAAAAACGAACCGGATCAAACGACTTTTTTGGCGACCGCAATGCGGGCATGGTGGGACAAGTCCTTAATCGTCTTTTCGTAATTCCAGGGTGAAGCGCTGAAGAGGTTTTGTACCGGCGTCGCAATCATCGGGCTCATCTCTACCAGCAAGTGTCCACCCACTGGCATGTGAGTTGGAGCTTGTCGGGCTAGCTTCTGGATATCTTCAGTTCCATCAGGGCCCGATACCAAAGCGGTAATCGGTTCAAATTCACGAACCGTTTTGGCTAGTTTGGCATATTCAGCTTGGCTGATATAGGGAGGGTTGCTGACGACGATGTCCCACTGTGGAGTTGGGGACTGAGTGGCAAAGCCGCTGAACCAATCGCTCTGCACAAACTGGATACGATCGCTTAAGCCATGGGCTTCGGCGTTTTGTTTCGCGAGTGCCAGGGCAGCTTCGGAGCGATCCACGGCGGTGACTTGAGAATGTGGCAAATGTTTCGCGAGTGTGATGGCAATGCAACCGCTACCGGTGCCTAGATCGATGATGCGAACAGGTTGAGGGCTCCCCTCCCCTGCTCTGCTTTGTTCCAATTGTTTTGCGATATCGATGGCGGCCACAACCAAGTGTTCGGTTTCGGGGCGTGGGATCAAGCAATCGCTAGTCACTTTGAAGTTGAGTGAGAAGAACTCTTTGTTACCGACGAGATAGGCGACGGGTTCACCTTGAGCACGTTTCTTAACGAGTTCACGGAAGCGAACTTTGATCTCTTCCGGGGGTTCTTCTTCGAAGGCAGTGTAAAGTTCGATGCGTTGGCAGCCACGTGCAAAAGCGAGCAGGACCTCCGCATCCAAGCGAGGGCTTTCCGATTCATGCTTGCGCAGAAAGTCGGTGGTCCATTTCAGCAACTTGCCTACCGTCCATGTCTCTGGCTGCGTCACTCCGTATCCTCCATGCCACCTCGCAATTGGTCGCGTTCGTATTCGAACAAAGCATCTGTGACTGGGCTCAAGTTACCATTGACGATCGAGTCGAGCTTATAGAGCGTTAGGTTGATGCGGTGGTCAGTGAGACGGTTCTGCGGGAAGTTGTAGGTGCGGATGCGTTCGCTACGGTCCCCGGATCCGATCAGAGTTTTGCGTTGATCGGCGCGTTTTTTGTTTTCTATTTCACGTTTTACATCGTAGATACGGCTTTTCAAAACACGGAGAGCCTTGGCCAAGTTTTTGTGTTGGCTCTTTTCATCTTGACACTGTACGACGATGCCCGTCTCGTAGTGTGTGAGACGAATCGCCGATTCGGTTTTGTTGACGTGCTGTCCACCTGGACCTGACGCGCAGAATTTATCAATGCGATATTCATCTGACTTTAGGTTGATTTCCACATCTTCAGGCTCGGCCATGACAGCGACCGTTGCAGCTGAGGTGTGGATGCGCCCTTGAGCTTCTGTTTCGGGAACACGTTGGACGCGATGTCCGCCGCTTTCGAATTGCAATTCGCGGAAGACGCCTTCACCTTCGAAGGCCATGATGATTTCTTTGAAGCCACCCATATCGGAATGGCTCACTTCCATGATTTCAACTTTCCAGCCTCTGGATTCGGCGTGGCGTTTGTACATGTTGAACAGGTCGCCGGCGAAGAGAGCAGCTTCTTCACCACCTGTGCCAGCGCGAATTTCCATCACGCAGCGGGTTCGGTTTGCATCTTCACCACCAATGGTGAAGTCGAGCAATTCGTTCCAAAGGAGCTCGCGTTGTTTGCGAGTCGTTTCCAATTCTTCTAAAGCCATATCCCGTTCTTCGGGATCTGGGCTCTCGGCCATCGCCTTAAGATCTTTGATGTCATCAGACATCTTCTTGTAGGTACGATATTTGTGCGCGAGTTTGCTCAAGCCCCCGTGCTCGCGAGCGCAGTTCGCCATCTTGGTTGAATCGGCCAAGATCGCCGGATCGGACATCATCCGTTCCAGCTCTTCAAATCGTCCTAATTTCTGTTCCAGTTGGTCTCGAATATTCATCGCTAGGTCAGCTCTTATCGTGCCTATTTACCAAAAAAAGCCGTCGTGTACCAACCGCTAAACGGTGGAACGCGACGGCGAACTGTAAGGATGAATTCGTACCGAAGCTACTTCTTCTTTTTAGCCTTCGATTGCAAGCTAGCGTAAGAACCAGCAGCGAACTTGGTTTGGAACTTCTCGATACGGCCTGCGGTATCAACAAACTTCAGCTTGCCGGTGTAAAACGGATGGCAAGCCGAGCAAATGTCGACCTTCAGCTCTTTACGAGTGCTGCGTGTGACAAAGGTGTTTCCGCAACCACAGGAGACCTGTGTTTCCTGGTATTTAGGATGAATGCCGTCTTTCATGGTAGTCTCAAAAATCGTTTCTAAACGGTAAAAGGCATCGATTGCACTGTTTGTCCGAGCTACACGGGTTACCCGAGATGCTGGGGTTGCCCGATATACACGGTTTGCCTGAGAATTGAGGACTAAGAATCGTATCGGCCATTCCCGGTTTACTCAAGAGCTAATTCGGCTGCAAAAGGGGTACTTTGGGGTGGGTTTTCACCAGAAAATCACTCTTTCCCCCCAACTGCCGTAAAGCTACCACCATTTTCTTTGGCGAGTGTCTCGAGAGTTTCTTTCCCATCATTACTGAATAAGTGTATCGTGTTGATCGGGACGATGGCTTTATTGTCCTGCTGATTTTTGTTGCGCAGCATAGCCAAGCTGTTGTCTCGTAGTTCTCCATCCGAGAGCAGGAAGATGGCGTCAGGTTCGAAGGCTAAAGCCAATTCTAGAGAGCTGGCGGGCCTTGTGTCGGGGGCCAAGACTAACGATCGCAGCCATTTCCGGCACAGAACAACGCTCCCCTTCCCTTTCACCAGAAATGATTTTGTAACTGCGCGAGAGAGATCGATGGG
>JBILTA010000021.1:0-20013 GCA_044371785.1 Pirellulaceae bacterium
GAGTCAACGTTATGCCCGTAGATCTACAAGACACTTTGGTCGTTGGTATTACTTCGAGCGCCCTGTTCGACATGGCCGAAGCGGACTCGATTTATCGTCAACAAGGTCTGGCAGCTTATACCGATTACCAATTGAAGAATGCTGAAGTTCCATTGCAACCAGGTACGGGCTTTGCTTTAGTCAAAGCCCTATTGCGATTAAATGTGTCTAAAGATCGAAAGAATAACGCTCCACGCCGAGCCGAAGTTGTCGTAGCCTCTAAAAACAGTCCCGCTACATGCGAAAGGCTTTACAATTCGATCAAACATTATGGATTGAATGACATTCAGCGTTCGTTTTTGACCGGTGGCAGATCGATTGCACCTTATCTGCATGCATTTTCGGTGGACCTCTTTTTGTCGCGATCTATGGAAGATGTTGAAGCAGCACTAATATCTGAGATCCCTGCTGCTGTTGTCTATGCAGCCCCACAAAACGTAACCGATGATATCAACGAAATTAGGATAGCGTTTGACGGCGATGCAGTACTATTCTCGGACGAATCAGAGGTGGTCTTCCAAAAACATGGCTTGGATCGATTTGTAAGAAATGAAAAAAGCAAAGCCAACATTCCTTTGCCACAGGGTCCATTTTTTAAACTGCTCAAAATGCTCTCATTGCTTCAATCGAATGAGGAAGGCAATAGTAAACCGCCAGTGCGTATCGCTCTGATAACGGCTCGCAGTATGCCCACTCATGAAAGAGTGATTCGCACACTCAAACAGTGGAATGTTCGAGTCGACGAGGCCTTTTTTATGGGGGGCGTTTCCAAAACAGATGTCTTGCGAACCTTTCGCCCCCATATCTTTTTTGACGACCAGGAAGCGCACTGCGACCGTGCCGCTGATGTGGTAGCCACAGCTCTGGTACCATCACCAAAACCTAAGAAATCCAGCAAAAAGAGCAGCGGCTAAAGCCGCATCTAAACAGATCCTTGATTCTTCCTTGCGATTCACCTTTCGGTCTCAGTGTGGCGAACTGGAAGTAGGTTTATTTCCCTTGCATTCAAATGCAACATAAAAGACAATCCACCTATCGCTGCGAGTCCGATTTAAAACCATTTCATGGGATATCGTATGACACGAGTTTTATATCGTGTATTCATCCTGACCTTTTTGCTGACAGTCATTGATGTACCGTGGTCCCACGGTCAAGAACCTTCGAAAGAGGGCTTGGCTTTCTTTGAATCGCGTATTCGCCCGTTATTGATGAAGCACTGTTACGAGTGCCATTCTCAAGACTCTGGGATGGCCAAAGGGGGCCTGCGACTCGATAGCCGAGAGTCCATCGAGACTGGGGGAGACAGCGGTGAAGTGCTCGAGACCGGCAAACCTCACTCTAGTTTATTGGTGGAGTCCGTCTCTTACAGTAATCCAAAATTGAGGATGCCACCAAAATACAAACTGTCTGATAATGAAATCGAGGACCTTGAAACATGGATTCAAATGGGAGCCCCTGACCCTCGTATTGGCACAACGGCTCCCAAGAAATCGTACGCTATTGATTGGGAAGCTGGTAAGAAACACTGGGCTTACCAACCGATTCAACCACCGCCTGTTCCCGCAGTAAAGAACGAGGACTGGGTACGCGACCAACTCGATCGCTACATCTTGGCTAAACAAGAAGCGAATCAAATCAGTCCAGTTCGTGACGCGAATCGATTCGCTCTTATCCGTCGAATAAGCCTAGACTTAACCGGTCTCCCACCATCTGTCGAAGAAGTGCGTGATTTTGTTCATGATCCTGCTGCTGATGATGAAGCCCTCGCAAAAGTCGTCGACACTTACCTCAAGTCGCCTGCGTTTGGCGAACGTTGGGGGCGATACTGGCTCGATGTCGCTCGCTATGCCGACTCTGTCGGAAAGACCCGCAACATCCCCTTTCCCTACGCTTGGAAATATCGCAACTATGTTATTAACGCTTTTAACCAAGACAAACCCTACGATGAATTCATACAAGAACAAATCGCTGGAGATCTCTTGCCACCCAAAAATGATCGCGACTGGGAAGAGAATCTGATCGCCACAGGCTTCCTCGCCCTTGGTTCAATGGATCTCAATGAACGTGATGTCGAGCAATTCACCTTAGACCGTATCGACGATCAACTCGACACCATCGGTCGAGCTATCCTTGGCTCGACCATTGCCTGCGCACGTTGCCATGATCACAAGTTCGACCCCATCGCACAAACCGACTACTATGCTTTAGCTGGAATATTCGCAAGTACCAAAACGCTAAGCGGTCAAAGCAATAGACAAGGTGCGAAAAATTACTTCCGGCCAGAAATGCTTATCGCGCTCGAATCGGCCCCACCCAGAGATGCTCAATCGTCATCGACAAAAGCCCAGGAAAACCAACAACAAATTACCGAATTGCAGACATTGATTCGTAACCTAAACAAAGAAATCAAGTCGGGTAATCTCGCGCAACCGCAAGTCCGGGTTTACCGCAATCGCGTGGCCACCCTGAAAAAACAACTTCAAAGCTTGACCGCACAAACACCATCGAGCCAAAAGCCGAACAAGAAATCGAACGAGCCCCAGGCAGAGATCGATCCCAAGGCGAACCTTGCTATGGGAGCGGTCGATGACAAAATCGCAAATATCGCCCTAAGAATTCGAGGTGAACCGGATCTCAAAGGTGATCTAGTCTCTCGTGGCTTTCCTAAGATTTTCTCGCAAGTACCCAGCAATCCTATTAATGATCGCAGCAGTGGTCGGCTCGAACTCGCAAGATGGCTCACCCACCCGTCGCATCCTCTAACATCTAGAGTCATCGTCAATCGTGTTTGGATGCACTTGATGGGTAAAGGACTCGTTGAAACTGCAGACAATTTTGGATTTTCGGGGAGTGTCCCTTCGAATCCTGAGTTACTCGATTTTCTCTCGCATCGATTCATTGAAGAAAATTGGTCCATCAAGAAACTTGTTCGGCATATCGTGCTCAGCAGAACGTATCGGCTCAGTGGTGACCATTCTCTCGATAATTCGAAACGAGACGAAGCGAACATCTTCTATTGGCGCAGCAACCTCCGTCGCTTGGAAGTGGAAGCGATTCGTGATTCGCTGCTTTCCTCTGGGGATATGCTGCTGCGTGCCCGCCCACCAGGCCCTCCCGCACAAGTCCCACCCAATGCTGATCTGTCACGTAACAACCGCTCAGGATCAGAGGGTGATTTGGGAGATAAACCTGTTCGCAGTGTGTATTTGCCTGTCTTCAGATCAAAACTTCCTGCCATGTTCACTGTATTTGACTTTGCCGAACCTGACCAAGTAAACGGCGTTCGAGATGTCACGACCGTTGCGCCTCAAGCACTATTCATGCTTAACAACTCTTTTGTGGTGGCTGCTGCAAATCGGGCTGCCGAAAGAATCCTTTCACAAGATGTTTCGGATGACAATGCCCGAGTTCGTTACACTTATGCTTATATCCTGAGTCGCTATCCGACCGATGCAGAGTTACAGCGGGCGTTGGATTATCTCTCGCAAGGCCCCGATCGCAAGGCAGCGTGGACTGAGTTAGCACAGGCTCTCTATGCTTCGGCCGAGTTTCGATACATACCCTGATTCTTATTGCTAAGAGGAATGTGATGAACGACTATTGCCAAAATGTCTTCATACCTCAAACACGACGTTCGATGCTGCAACACACTGCTGCTGGCTTCGGCTGGCTTGCATTCACTGCTATGCATGGCTGGTCACAAGCTTCAGATCAACCCGCTTCTCCACTAGCTCCGAAAGCCTCACATTTTGAAGCGAAAGCAAAAAGAGTTATCTTCCTGTTCATGCAGGGTGGCCCCAGTCATCTCGATACATTCGATTGGAAACCCGAACTCAAATCGGCCAGTGGAAAAAATTCGCAAGGTGCCAAAAACAAGGGTGGCAAACTTCTAGCACCACAGTTCGATTTTGAAAAACAGGGCGAAAGCGGCCTTTTCATTTCAAGCCTATTCCCAGAGCTTAGCAAACATGCCGATAACCTCTGCTTGTTAAATGGAATGCACACTTCTAATGCTGCACATCCGCAAGCCACCATTGCGATGCATACTGGAAGCGTCAACTTTGTGCGTCCCTCCTTCGGATCATGGGTCACCTATGGACTTGGGACAGAAAACCAAGATCTGCCTGGCTTTATTACCATCAATCCTGTCGGCTTAGGTGGCGCGCAGAATTATGGCTCGTCTTTTTTGCCAGCATCTTTCCAAGGAACGCGAGTTGATCTCGAATCCGGAGGCATCGCCAATGTGCGCAACAGCCACCTAAATCGTGATCGACAACGCTCACAAATTGACCTTATCCAAGCCATGAATCGAGAGATGCTCGATAACCACCCCGGTAGCCCTGAATTAGAAGGTGTAATTCAGTCCTACGAACTCGCATACAAAATGCAATCGTCCGTCCCTCAGGTTCTCGACCTCAATCGGGAAACATCAGATACCATGCAACGCTATGGCATCAATGGTGGAGCAACGGAAGCGTTTGGACGCCAATGCCTTATGGCTAGAAGGCTCGTCGAGGAAGGGGTTCGCTTTATCCAAGTAAGTAAACCAGGCTGGGATCAACATCGCGATCTAAAGGCAGCACTCACGCGAAACTGTCGCGCCATCGATCAACCGATTGCCGCACTGTTACAAGATCTTAAAGATCGCGACCTGCTCAAAGATACCCTGGTGATTTGGGGAGGCGAATTTGGTCGCAGCCCTCAAGATCAGGCCAACGGCGGCGACGGTCGAAGGCATAATAACCAGGGTTTTTCAATGTGGATGGCCGGTGGTGGTGTTAAAGGAGGCATGAGATACGGCTCGACGGATGAACTGGGAGGTGTCGCCGTTGCTGGAAAAATGGGAACACATGACTTGCACGCCACGATTCTCCACTTGCTAGGACTGGATCATACTCGCTTAACGTATCGATATTCGGGCCGTGATTTCCGTTTAACGGATGTCTATGGCGAAGTTGCTACTGGCATCATGTAAACGGATCACTCCTTCGCCCTAAAGGCCAACCTCGATGAATTCTGTTTTGACAACTGTCGCTTCTCTGACCGCATTTGTATCGGTATTCCTGCATTCACTGACGTATGCACAAGACAATTATGCTACCGAAAAAGACGTCCCTTATCGCACGGCGACCGAACAAGATCCATACTCCACCGAACGCTGCCGACTCGATCTTTACTATCCCAAGAATCAGGATGACTATCCAACAGTCGTGTGGTTCCATGGCGGTGGACTCGAAAAGGGAAACAAAGAATTACCCACTGAACTAAAAGATAAAGGCCTCGCGGTTGTTGCCGCCAATTATCGCCTAAGTCCGCTTGCCAAAGCGCCAGCTTACATCGATGACGCTGCCGCTGCCGTCGCTTGGACGTTTCAGAATATCGAACGATATGGTGGTAACCGAAAGAAGATTTTTGTGAGTGGGCACTCAGCAGGCGGTTACCTTACTAGTATGATTGGCCTAGACAAATCTTGGTTAGAAAAATACAGGATTGACGCGAATGAAATTGCGGGCTTAGTCCCGTACAGCGGACATACAGTTACTCATTTTACAATCCGAAAAGAACGCGGAATTCCAGAAACTAAGATTATTGTAGATGCTCTGGCTCCTCTAAATCACACTCGGTCCGATGCTCCACCTATGTTGCTCATCACGGGAGATCGCGAATTAGAATTACTTGGTCGCTACGAAGAGAATGCGTATCTATGGCGCATGATGAAGGTGAGTGGCCACCAGAAAACAGAACTTATGGAATTGGATGGTTATGACCATGGGGCAATGGCCCAACCTGCCCACCCATTGCTACTCAAATTCATCGATCGCACTTTGATTAAGTAGATAACTTTCCAATCATTCGCTCAAACGTCTGAGTTCTTCAACTCGCCCCGAATACGTTCACGTACATCCATCAGCGCAAACCCGAGTAGATTCGTGCCACGCCATTCAAGCGGATTCTGCGAGTTAGGATGAGTCGCTCCCATACCAATCCCCCAAATCCGATCATACGGACTCGCTTCAACGAGAATGGCATCCCCGGTACTCAATAAGAAATCACGCAGACGCGGATGCTGCGTGAACTTGGCATAGTTACCTTCGGTCACGAATTGTCGGGCATGAGCCTTCCAAGTTGTGTCATCAAAATTTTGAACTTGGCGTCCCAATTTTTTTGCTTTGGCTGGCGTATTCGCCTTCAAAATCGCTGACAATGCTTCTTCGTCGCCGAACAACCGGGCCTTACATGCCATCATCCAATGCTCAGCCGTTGTGTAATAGACCCCGTCAATCGTAAAACCTAGTGGATACCATTGACTCATACAAGTCGAAACAACCGTCCCATCTTCGGGTACCCGATGCCCCCAAAACAATACATACGTGAATGTATCGCCATCACGCAAGCGAGCCTGTACGGAAGTGAGATCCTGCAACAGATTCATAAGAATAGCTTCACACAAGGAGGGAAGATTACGAGTATGAAGTCAGACAACGTAACGGGTTGAACGGTTCAATTTCAGGAGTGTTACTAATTATAACCTTGGAATTCTAGGGGCAGGCAGCATGGGCCCCTGCCGCATTGGCAGCTGTCCTATTGGTACAGGTCGAAGGCGTTCAATCTTCCCAAACTGATGCGTAAATCCTGGAGGATGCTCTAATTCCCAGCGAGCTAACTGACTCCATGGAGTCTCGGGATGCTGTTCGATAACACGCTCCAACAAGTGTTTGCCTAAAGATACTCGTGATGTAACCTCGCTAGAAGATGGAAATTGACTTGAAGGCTCCAAGCGAACACTATTGAATCCTTGCTGCTTCATTTGCACTATCGCGTTATCCGATGTCAATTCATTGGCAATCGCGATGTAGGAATCCATTCGGACGCTTTGATAAAGTAATCGTCCCAAATTCAAATCATACCAAGCTCTCCAACGTGGCGACTTTTCATATTCATATTCTACTGGAATTGACTCTTTGGAGAGAATCATCGAAGGCTGTTTCTTCTCCGATGCTTCAGAGGCCGTTCCCAAGGTCGCCAGTTGTGCCGGCCGGAACAACATCACCTCGATTGCTTGTTGCACCGTTTGTCGAGCTGTCATCAGTTTGTGTGTATGCACGGTCAATTGCTGATTCAATACACGTGGAAAATCCTCGGGCTCGACATAAAGCAAGCCACGTGAGTACGGATAATCTTGCATCAAAAACGTCGGAAAAACGTAATTCGGAGGAGTATAAATCTTGGCATCTGTTATCGCGGCTGCTTCTACAATAGCACGCCTTAGTGGTTTGTTTTCAATGTCCACCAGGATCTCCAAGCCGCTACCATAATCAGGCAAATAATCTTTGTAGCGATCTCCATTCATGGAAGCTCGATCCCCTTCACGTTGCAGCGCTATAAATCGCCCACCAGTGGCTAAGGCCAAACGCGTTAGCGCATACGGCCCAGTGGGAGCCAAAAGCTTTCGGCGATGTGGGCCGCCAAGATTCCCCGAATTTGCAGCCAATACGACCGGTCCATCTTCCCAACTATTGGCGTTACTATCGAACCACATCGGTAACTGGGCTCGTTCGGGAAATGCGGAATCAGGTCCGCGCATCACAGGTAACTCAATCCTATACTCCCATGGTTGAGGTAATGTGAATTGCTGGGTGCCATCGCGCATACCCAATACCGATAGTGGCCCCACAACGTGCACTCGGGCCTTAAGCGCTTTACATATAGCAATGGCATCTTCCAAACGATGTAGATCGTCTCCCGATTCATCGGTCCAAATAACGACTTCAATTCGCTCTTTCCTGCTCGACGCCACGCTACTCACAGCTGTAATCAAAGCGTTCATCACATTTTCAACCCCCGTTTCATCAATAGGCAGGTGCTGGATACCGCGTGAAATCGCAGCAGGCGTTACCGCTCCTCGGTCCATACGGACAGGTTGAATGGTCGATCCGAATGCGAAGACAATCGAGTTGACACGCATCGAGATATCTTGATCCATTAAACCTTGTTGCTCTTGGAGCAGGTGGCCATAAAACTCTTCGACTTGTGGTGCCAACAACTCTCGCTCCTCTTTCAGGCTAAGCGATGCATCCATAAGCCAGATGATTTTTGTCATTCCTTCTTCGGCGATTCCTTGTTTCAGCCCACCCAGAAGATCTGACGTTGCCGTTTCCACCGTATTGGAATGAACGATGCCTTCTGTGGGTGCCGTCATCAATGGCTCGGCTACGTTCTTGCCTTTGCGCGATGCGGTGGCCAACAACTTGCGAAGGCTTGAACTGGACTTTGCCGATTTTGCGCTACTAGTAAGTGTTACGTTCTCTATTGTTTTAGCCTCACTTACGTCCATCGATTCGGAATCGACGGTGGGCTCAAGCATCAATTCAGGTGTCGACATATCGAGTGCGGGTTCAAGGGGCTCAGCTTCCTCTGCAAGTATTTCAGTAGCTTCCATTTGCTCTTCAAAACGAGTCATATCAATGGACGCTGCTGCCAACTCAAAGGACTTGTCGTCCAGCTTCATCGAATCGGCAACCGTTGCAGTGAGCGACAAGGCTGCGTTACCAAGCGGAGAGCCAGGCAAAACCAAAGCGGCCAAGATAATCAAGAAGCCGACATGGAAAATCAGTGAAATCAAATGGGCGTACAGGGCCGAGTACTTTGAACCATGTTTTGGCAAATGTGAAGCTTCTGGTGATTCATTCGGCGGCGGCTTCGGAGTCAAAGTCGGAGTCGGACCAGTGGGAAACATATGCAGAGTTTCCAAAGGAATTCGGAAAGAAACATAATTGGCGCCACTGGGAGCGAGGTCGAATAGCGTAACTATTGTATAGATACACAATCGCTCGAGTCAAACGCCAAATCCAGGGATTCGTTGGACTAGCTATTTTTCGGGGTGAAACGTACCCTAAATGTGCCGCTCCAATTTGACTTTACGCAGTATCCTTTGACATTAAATCAAATTACCACTTCTCAACACATCCGAGATATTTACTCAAGGCACTACTGTATCCAGCCATGTTAACAAGCACTCAATGGACCATGGTTTTCCGAGCTGCCCAGGAGGACCGAAAGACTCAGCGCCCTGCTATGAGCCAATTGATTGAGAAATATTGGCAACCCCTCTACTTCTACGCACGAAGGCAAGGCTTGTCTGCAGCAGATGCAGAAGATGCCACTCAAACGTTTCTTTCCGAGCTTATCGATGGTCGCGCCTTGGCTGCCGCAGATCCCGCCAAAGGAAGATTTAGAAATTATTTGCTCACGATTTGGAAACGCTTCTTGATCGATCGAGCCCGCATGGAGAATGCTGCGAAACGAGGCGGTGATGTTGCGGTAACATCGATCTATTACGGCGACGGTGAAAAGGCCTGGCTTACTTACGCTACCTACACTAACCCCGATCAAGATGCCGATCGAGCTTATTATGAGGAATGGGCCAGCACGTTGGTGCGAACGGCTCTCGAAAAAGTTCGGATGGAGTATGTAAAGAGTCAACGCGACAACACCTATCAGGCGCTGCTCCCCTTTTTGACCGCCCCGATCAAAACGGAAACCTACTCCGAGCTATCGCAAAAGCTCAGCGTCAACGTAGGAGCAGCCAAAGTTGCCTTACATCGCTTGAGACATCGGTTCGCAATGACGCTTCGCCAGTTGGTACAGGAAACGGTGGAAGATCCCGACGAATTGGACGTAGAACTTGAAGAACTCAAGCGTTATTTGCAACGCATGAAGTTCTAACACCGTCCCAAATCGGAAGTAAAAAATTTGGGTTACCTGTAACCCTTGGCTCGCACTTTCGAATCTAATGTCAGTTGATACTGATTTCGAACGGAGCTGCGACCCAAAATGAACTCTTGTACAGACTGCCAATCCCCACTTCGTCCCGACGGAACCTGCCCATCCTGCCTGCTAAAATTGGCCCTGAGTTTCAAAGATTCCCACGTTCCAGAGGGATCATCTGTCGAGATAGAAAAACTCAATGCCCATTTTCCACAACTGGAAATCCAGCGTCTCGTCGGTCGCGGTGGCATGGGTGCCATCTACCAAGCTCGCCAAACCTCTCTAGATCGAGATATCGCCCTCAAGGTTATCGACCGTTCCATCTCGAATGACACCAACTTTCTTGATCGCTTCGAACGAGAAGCCAAAGCACTTGCTAAGCTAACCCATCCCAATATCGTTTCCGTCTATGACTTTGGCCACACCGAAGATGGCCTGGCCTACTTCATGATGGAGTACGTTCATGGCTTGAACCTGCGCGAAGCGATGCAGTCGATGCCCATTGATGTTCCCTATGCATTAGAGATCATTCGCGCCACAGCCGATGCGTTACAATACGCCCATTCCAAAGGAATCGTCCATCGCGACATTAAACCCGAAAATATTCTGCTCAGCGATGATGGTCGAATTAAACTGGCTGACTTCGGCATCGCCAAGATCAGTAACTCGCGCAATGATCGCAAGATTACAGCAACTCGGCAAGTCTTAGGTACCGTTCATTATCTGGCTCCCGAACAACTTGAATCTCCCAATGAAGTCGATCATCGCATCGACATCTATGCTTTGGGAGTAATCTTGTATGAACTTCTCACTCACCAAGTGCCTGTTGGAAATTTTGAGCCTGCCAGCCAACTTAATCCAAACGTTCCAAGAGAGCTCGACCAAGTAGTCATGCGTGCCTTGCACCGTAAACCCACAGCGCGGTTTCAATCGGTGGAAGAATTATCACACGCGATCGCCAGCGTGAGCCACAACATGCCCGAAACGCTCCTGCCGGTGGAGCAGACACCGCGAGTCTATACACAATCAATAACCGTTCCTTTTGAATCGGAAGGCATGAATGGCTTATCATTGGTTCATGGCACCGTACAAGTTACTGCCAGTGGATTACGGGTCGAATTCCGCAGCCAAGACGCATTCTTTGGCGGCTGGAAATCAAAGCTTGAGACCATTGATATGCCGTGGGACCGCTTGGTTCGCGTCGATTATCGACCTGGCATTCTCCATGGAACACTCAATATCTCAGGCGACTCTTTTAGCCTATTCGAGAAGTTTCCGAAAACCGAATCTGGTGGAATTTCCGTTAAGATCAAAAATCGCGATCAGGATTTGGCTTACAAAGCCATAGATCGGATCGCCGCCAATCGCCCGGACTTAGTAACACAGACGCCAAATTCTCACGTATCAGCTGCGAACATCAATACGCCGGTTGCCTTCGGCATCATCGCTTGCGGCGCACTAAATATGGTTCTTTTTATCATCATACAAGGTGCGTTTGATAGTGTTGGCCTTTCAGACGATGTGGAAAAGGAGCTTAAGCGGGCAGCCTTCCTCATTTTATCAACGTTGTTTCTTGCCCAGCTCTATTGCGGAATCACTTATATATCTACCGGCTCGGTAAAAATAGGACAGTTCGGTGCGCTTGCATGTATGTTGCCCGTTACTCCTTTAGCTCTATTCTCGATGCCATTCGGTTGGTGGGCGATGGAGCAATTGCGAGATAAACCCAAACATCAAGCCGCTCTCCCTAGATCAAGCAGCCCAAGGTGGGGCTTAACCACAATGATCTTCACGGTCGAGTCTAAATACGCCACGCTCATATCGCTCGTCGAAAGCGTCGTCGGTGCTTCCTTATTCGTTGCATTTTTGTTTTGGATTGTCGGGTGTTATCCGTCCGAACTTCAACTGCGATATGTCGGAAAATCAGACGAAGAAGCGGTTGCTGCCTATGCAAAAACCAGACTAACGTCGTTTCATGAAGTCCATACCAAGGTCTCGAACAATCGCCTAACCATTCGCTGCTGGAAATACCAAAAACCAGGCGTATTGGACGCCCTGAGAATCGGTGAAACCCCAAGCTTAGTGGTCTGCAGTAAGCCCACCACCAACGAGCCTTCTAAAGAAACTGACACTTATGTACCTTGCCTCTCGGGCAGCGACTTGGACAATGTCGTCTTTCGTAAGTCGGGAGCAACACGCGAGGTACTCGTGGCGAAAGAAATTCAGATACCTCAAGAGTGGTTAGCCAAAATCAAAGCAGATAAAGACTCGGCCATAGTAATCACTTGGAGTCGAGATGGTCTAGCCAAAATCAAAGAGCTAATCGACCCCGCTGATGAGAACCTAGTCATCGGTTTAAAAATCAATGGTTGGGTTGAAGCACTGAGTCATCAATCACCGTTAAAGGACAAACAAACCCGGTTCGAATGGATCCAAGCTACAGAGAACAGTGTTAGTAGCGTTGAAGCTGCACTGCGTGGCCCAGCCCTACCCATTGAGTTCGAGGTCCTGGAGTAACACAATCACTCCTTCGCCTTGGCGGGCTCTTCCTCTTCCTCGATGCTTTCTAGAAACACATCCAACAACTTGGGCGAATAGACCAACAGCACATCCGAACGAAGTGCATTGGCGAAGAAAGGATCCATGGGTGGCTTGTCTTCCTTTGGCTCGGTAGTCAAGGCAAAAAGGTACGAGGTCTTCGCTAAAGCTTCTTGTACTTCGGCAACAGACAACCGTTTACCTTTTGTGGTCCATACTTTCATCTCGTTCACAGGAACTTCACCACGCACAGACTCTTTCGGAATGAAATTCGAAAAAGTCTGTGTCTGCTTTTGCAAAACCTCTTTCGGCACTTTTACGACTTTCGTTTTTGTCTTCCCATCTTCTTCGTAACTCTGCTCGACTTCGGTGATCACCGTTACAGGCACATCAACCTCTTTGGTTTCATATTCGATTTTCCATCCAGGTACACGAACCACAACCATCTTTTTGTCAATCGAAATTTTGGCGATCGCCAAACTGCTTAGGTCATCAATGGGAACACTCTTGGCAATAGGATCTTGCCATGCCTGAATTGCATTGGCCCAACCCAAACACGAAATTACCATAAAACAAATCGATACAAGTCTCACGCGACTAAACCTCACAATTTAAAAATCAAGTGCCTTATTTGAAACCTATAGTACAAGTTTGGCAAACTTATACGACAAGTACAATTTCTCTTATTCGAGGGGCACCTTACATCCGCCTAACGCCGGACGCCCGTCTCCGGCCACCCATTGAATATCATTATTGGAATCACCGTGTAGTCAATCATCAAACACTCATTGCTTTCAGCCAAAACCAACGCCGATTTGGTAAAACTACTGTTGGTGATTACTGCAGCACAGTTGCATTGATAAAATCTCTTGCCCGCAATCACTTGCTGTACCGATTCGTTGCCGACCATATTCGCGTAACCTTTGGCTTGGATGGCAACACGCTGGCCATTTATCACCGCGACTAGGTCAACTCCCTGATCATTGGATGCTGGCGTCAATTCGACTTGATATCCATGTAAACGAAGCACTTTCGCGAGGAATTCTTCGAACGGAATCCCTCTTAGAGTTTCCCAGCGACCGTTAAGCAATTGAAGTTTCGCCTGTTTCTTGTCGCGTTCATCCTTCTCACGCTGCAGCTCCTCCTCTGCACGTTGCTTCTCTTTAGTAAGCGCAATCTCTGCTTCAATGTCTTGTTTCTGAGCCAGCACTTCACTCAGTTGGCGCTGAAGCGTATCACGTTGGTGAGTGCTTGACTTCAGGCGATTATCCCATTCATGAATTTCGGGCTGAAGCTGCTGAATATGCGACGCCGGATTATCTTGATGCCGACGTCGAATATCAGTCTCAACATCCCTCAATCTCCAGCCACAGTAGCCAACACCGGCTGCTGCCAGTGCCGCGCCACTCCCTGCCAACCAAGTGGGAAACCAGATAGCTCGTAGCACGCCAAACACCAGCAATGCACTAGGCCCTACAACGGCTAAAACAAAAAGAGCATACAATGGCCAGACATCGACGGTTGTGATGACAGGCCCAAGCCACAGAGCCCTCTCATACTTAGCTTTCTCTTCACGGACTTCTCGTCGCTGTACTAAACATTGCGATAATTGAGATTCAACCTTGCCAAGAGTTGCCCGAAGACTCCTCTCCTCAGCACAAATCTTCTCCAAATTTTGATCGATCGCATCGGACATAACATACAAAATTGGTTAAAGTTACGACTAGGAATAGGAAAATGTTTACAATTTAAGACAAACCGTTTTGGGCCCTTCAGCGGATCGATTCATGATACCAAACGATACCCCACAAAGCTCGCGTTCTCTACCAATTCCACGCCGAACCTTCGTTCAGTTAACGGCTAGCCTCTTAGCTGGCCTTAGTTGTCATCCGCTTTTAGCCGCCACTGACGCCAAAGTTCGTATAGGAATCATTGCGGATCTTCATCAAGATTTGGTACCAGATGCTAAAAATCGCCTGGAGAATTTTTTGGAATCGAGTCTTGAGCACAAGCCAGACGCTCTGATTCAATTGGGAGATTTCGCCACCCCCATTGCCAGGAACAAACCCGTCATCGAGCTCTTCAACAGCATCGATGTCAAGAAATTTCATGTGATTGGCAATCACGATACTGATGGTGGCTTGAAGATTGAACAAGTCGTTGACAACTGGGGCATGAAAAGTCGTTTTTATACGGAGATGGTGCAGGGAATCAAGCTGATTGTTTTGGACTGTAACGACAAACCGCTGAATCATCGGGGCGGCTATCCTGCGCACGTCGCAGACGATCAATTGGAGTGGCTACAGCATGAACTCCAGCAGTCTGGACCGATGCTGGTTGTCAGCCATCAACCACTCGCAGGCCCTTCAGCTATCGACAATGCTACAACTGTGCAGAAGTTGTTGACCGCAGCTTCCGATCGCATTCTATTAGTAATCAATGGGCACACGCATATTGACGAGTTGATTGAAGTGGGGGGTGTTCCTTATTGGCATGTTAATTCAGCGTCATATTACTGGGTTGGCAGCCAGTACAAGCATGAAAGTTTATCGAAGGAGTTGCATGCGAAGTATCCAGCGATGAGCAGCACTTGTCCCTATCGCGATTCCTTGTTTGCATTATTGGAAATTGACCTTGCTGGCGGTCTGCTAACCCTCACCGGTCGCGACTCTGCTTGGATCGGTCCTTCCCCCAGCGACCTCGGCCTCGCCAGCAACCCACAAATCACCCCCACGATTCGCGCACGCAGCCGAGCCTTTCCAAGGCTCGGCCCCCAGAGCCCCGAAGAGCCTCTGCAAAAGAAGCCCGCAAAAGAAGGAACTGATCGACAGTAATGACAGGAGAGTCATGACGGGAGCAAGCCTCTTCAGAAGCTCGCCTACAGGCCCGAACTACGGTCCAGCACGCAACTCAATTTGACCAAACGCTTGCACGGGCCAACCGCTGCTTGTACTGACGGCACGAATGGGAATTCGCCAGGGCCCCGTTAACCGAAGCTCATTCGGGATTTCGATCGTCAATTCGCCAGCGACTTCGGCAGCATTCAGTGTGAGTGTTGTCGTCTTGCATAAGTCGCGAATCTCACTCGGTAAGTCTAGCTGAACGATTACTGCTTCTGTCAATTTCGGCGAACGAGATATCTTGATAGGTAAAACAACCCGTTCACCTAACTTTGTGCGGATGATGGTTCGATCGGTCGAAACTTTCAACAATGCCCCCTCCATGATCATCGTCACCGGAGCATCCGTTGCCTTTACCAAATAACGCATGTTCCCCTGAGGATCAGCCACTTGCCCGACACCATGCGTCGCCATACGCATCGTATATTCCGTACCAAGCCACTCCGACATCCATGCCCCATACTCGATTCGCTTCACTCCAGGAGGCACCTTGATGCTTAAACCGTAACTGCCGCACAAATAGCGAGATTGCTGTGCGGCCATCTCCAACAGTATTTCACCGTCATATCCTTCTTTGCGAATCACATCCATTTCGGCCACACACGTTGAACCGCGCGGTGTATCACGTTGCCTCGTCTTGTCCAATAGAAATAGTTCAAACGGCGGAGTCATGGTGATCGCAACTAAAGCTTCTTCAACTTGCATGTCCGCCAACTTTAGCGGCGCTAACCCCTTACCGGCAGGAGACACTGCCTTATGCCGCACAACTTCCCCCTCGATGATCGACTCACCGACCACTCGTAATTGGGCCGCAACTACTTTGGCCGTCGGGGCTACCTCCAGCGTCCATTTGACGTCGTTCTTATCACTCGCAATCTTCTTTTCGCCTTGAAGCGTCACACCCTCAGGTAAACCAACCACATCCAAAACAATCTCTCCATGATGCCCACCGAAGCGTTCCGCTTTGATGGTCCACTCGCGCTTACCACCCACAACAATCGGTAACAATTGTTCCATCGTTAGACGGAAGCCACATGTCTGTGGTCGAACCATGAGAAAATATCGATTTGCCCATTGATCCCCTGATTTCATCAGCTTTCTTATCACAACGGTTAGCTCTGCTTCCTGCTCACTTCGATACCGCAAAACGGGATCGGTTGTTCCCTCAGAATCTTCGCTAGCCGCCACTACTTTTCCGTTTGAATCCAACAATTGCAACTCTAAATCTAACTCGCTTCCAAATACCATCGATTGCAAGTCGATTTGCCAATCTGTACCAGCCAACACCTTCCAACGATAACGATGTTCCTTTTCCGATTCCTGAAAGACATTCGATAACTGAAATGCTCCACCAACCTCGCCGCCTACCTCGATATCCACGCGTGGTGCCTGCTGAGACAAAATCGGCACCCTAACTTCTTTCAGACCCACGGACGTTTCAATACGTCCTATCCATTCTTTGCCGCTCCAATCGGCGGGCACTTCAACGGATTGTCGCATTGATTCCAGCTTGGCCGTTCCACTTAGCAAGCCCCATCCAAAAAACTCAACTTCAGTGCGTATTCCAAGTGCAACAGACTCGGGAAAACAACGCACCACTAGAGGCTGATCATCAATTGCCAAATGATAAACAAAACTGGCATCACCTCGAAAATCGGCATCATACAAACTGATCGTATATTGTGAATCTCGCCGCGCGGCAAAGACAACCTGACGATCGGTACCCAAGGTGTCAGCAACATCAATCAAGCAAGCACCTTGTTCATCCTCCACCTTTAACATCGCATTGAAGTTTGAGCCCAATCTGCGCGCATGCAGATCGATATGAACTAAACCATCTTGAGTTGCCTTGAAGCGATAACGATCCACTTCAGTCAAACGACTTAACCTGCCAGACACTCCAATCGGTATCGAGTCAAGATCTTGAATATCATCACGCCAACGCGTTTCCACAACCTCTTTGCCATTACGAACCAAGTAGGCTGCCGTTTGCGAGATCCCATTCGCATTTGCCGTTTGAAAATAACTCAAGCCTGTGCGAACATCCTCACGGACATCCATGGATGCGGTTACCTCGCGGGCGATCATGGGGCTTGCCACACTCATTCTCGGTCCAGTCCAGTACGGAGGTGGCGTAATCTTATAGTCGCCTGGTGGCAAAGCTTCGACGACCGTTACACCAGCCTGATGGAAGAACCATTGCAAATCTGGAGTGAAATCATAGCCACCCAATTGCACTTTGCTGGTTTCCCCGACCTTTAACACAGGTGGATACATATAGCCCAACTGTGGAGCTTTTTGCGCAATGGCAGAATGGGAACACACCACAACTACCAGCACACTAAGCAGAAATAACGAACACCGGTTGCGACTCACGCTAAGACCTCATCGATCTTCTTACCACCATTGACGATCGGGACTGGTCGTCCCAGCGGAGTGTGATACACCTTATCTGCATCGACTCCCAATAGATAAAAGAAAGTTCTCAACAAATCTTGGATTCCATAGGGCGTTGTGGTTGGAAAACTTGCTGTACTATCACTGGCACCAATCACCGCCCCACGCTTGATTCCACCACCCGCCAGAATAACGGTCTGACATTGAGACCAATGATCTCGCCCAGCATCCGCATTGATCTTTGGGGTTCGCCCCATCTCTCCCATCATTACAACCAAAGTTTCGTCCAACATGCCTCGCTCATCCAAGTCTGTAACCAAGGCGCTAAAGGCTTGATCGGTCGGGGGACATAGGGCTTTCTCATGGCTGCTAAAGTTGTCGGTATGTGTGTCCCAACTTCCATGCTCGATACCGATGAAACGACAACCCGCTTGGACCAAACGGCGTGCCAACAGTGCACTCTGCCCAATCGAACTGTAACCATAGCGTTCGCGCAGGTTGCTAGATTCGGCTTGAATATCAAAAGCCTCACGAGCCTCTTTGGAGGTAACCAAAGCCACTGCTTTTTCATAATACGAATCGAATGTCGTCGCTTTTCCGGTGGCCTGATGCCCTGGCCCCAACGAACGAATATCGCTCAACAGTTTTTGCCGACGGGAGAACCGATCTTGTTGAACGGCGGCAGGTATTTTCAGATCGCGAACTTCAAAATCAGGTTGAGCTGGATCGTTATTGATAGTAAATGGCGCGTATTTCGGTCCGAAAAAACCAGGTCCACCTGGCCCAAGAGGATTGGGAAGTTCGACATAGGGTGGAACGTGCCCTTGTTGTCCCAACTCGCGCGAAACAATCGAGCCGATCGAAGGATAAAGCTCGTTGAAGGGCACACCTTTCGCTTGTCCATCCGCGAAGTTGGGTGGATAGCCTGTTAACAGCCAATGTCGACCTGTTTGATGGGCATTGTCATTGTGACTATGTGAACGAAGTATCGTAAACTTATCAACAACCTGAGCACACCGTGGCATTAACTCGCTAATAAAAGTGCCAGGCACCACCGTAGAAATCGGCTTGAAAGGCCCACGTATTTCGCTTGGCGCCTCGGGCTTCATATCCCACATGTCGATATGGCTCGGCCCACCTTCCAACAGAATGAAGATGATCGATTTTGCTTTAGGGCCCTGAGCGGTGGCAGCTTCCGCCTGCCATTGCAATAAAGTTGGCAGCGATAAACCGGCTAACCAGCCCGCACCGCCAATTCTTAACAAACGGCGTCGATCCAATCGCATCGTTTCGTGGCTTGATCGAGAGTGCAAAGATGTCATTGTAAGCCCTAATGATTGAAAACGAATTCGCGATTATTCATCAAGACCCACAACAGATCTTCAATACTTTCTTGGCGGTTACCTGTATCTTGAAAATGTACAAGCAAGCGTTGCCTCTCTGCATCTGTCGGATAACGGGCGAGCGCTCCCAGATAGATCTCCTGAATCACCTCTTCGTCGGTCGACGCTGAATTCCCCAACCGAGAAGCGCTGCCATCTGGATGCACAATTTTCTCCGCTGTAGATGTAGCATTCATCAGGTGCAACGCCTGCTCCATACTAGGCTCGTCACCACGTTCGCATGCACACACGGTCAATCTTCTGGGACGCCCAAAGACTTCAAAGAAATGAGAAGGAAGTTTATTGTCCCAAATCTGAATGGCACGATATCCCACCGGCCATCCATTAAAGGATTCAGGCACTCCTGTGACATGCGAGACGGCATCGAGCAAAACTTCAGCTGGGATCGGCCTCCATCGGGCATGGGAATAGTTCTGTTCATCCAGACGATTGGAATCATTGGTGACATGACTTAATTGATAAACCTGTGATGACAAAATCGTTTCCGTGAACCTCTTGAGATCAAACTTTACGTCGATCAAATGTTGTACTAGGGCTTCCATGAGCTTTTCATTGCTGGCCGGATTCGTGTCGCGAAGATCGTCTAACGGCTCAATCAATCCACGCCCCATGTAATGAGCCCACAGCCGATTCACGATCAACTTTGCGAAATATGGATTTTGGGGATCGGTTATCCAATTGGCAAGAATCTGCCGCCGATCATGGACGGATCCTAAATCAAGCGGCTCACCGCCAAGTACGGCAACAGGAACAGGGTTTTGCGTGCGTGGATGAATCAGTTCGCGTCCTGGAGTCACCACGACCTTGACTCCGCTTAATGCACTATTTTTTCGCTCAAGTCCTGTGAAAAAACCTGCCAAGGCGTAATAGTCTCGCTGATCCCAACGCTCCAGGGGATGATGGTGGCATTGAGCACACTCGATGCGTACCCCCAAGAACAATTGACTCACCGAACGAGCCAATTTCTC
>JBILTA010000303.1:0-6712 GCA_044371785.1 Pirellulaceae bacterium
TCCCTTTCTCACGTTCCTTCCGTCGCATCGTAACGCTAACGCTGGTCTTCATCGCGACAAGTTGTGCCGAGAACACCTATGTGTGCGCCGCGCCACAGTCAACAACTCCCGAAACCTTGACTGCTCCCAAACCGAAACTTGAATCCGTAGTCCGTTTAATCAAGCTCACGTGGAAAGCGAATCCTGCCGCCACTGCCAAAAGCATCCTGCAATTGACATCCCAAATCGAATCCTCACCCGAAGACATACAAAAAACGCAATCACTTTTCGCATCGTCGCAGGAACTGTTTAGCCAAGTCCTCGATTCTAAAGAAGATGCTCGTTTTGCTGCCGTGAGTTGCCTAACGGCTTTGTGGCACGAGCAACGCGGGATCGACAACTGTTTGACATTCATCGTGGATGAACGACAACCAGCCGAGGTCCGGCAACTCGCCGGCAAAATCCTGGCGACGTCTCAGGTAACTCTTCTCAATACTCAAGTTGCTAAAGCTCTAGCCAACGAACAATCATCCAATGCCGTGCGGACGGAATTGGCAGAATTGGCGTTAAAGAGCGGTGATATGGCTTTGGTCCAAACGGTGTTGAGCTCCATCCCCAATCTCCCCGCGGAGATCCGCCCCACCATCGTCGAGCGAGCAACTCAGCGTCCCACCACAAGTCTTTTGCTCTTAGACCTGGTAGACCAAAAGAAGATCCCGAAAGATCTATTCAACACCAACCTACTACAGCGACTGGAACAAAGCGGCGATGACAAAGTTAGCGAAAAACTTAAATCGATCTGGGGCACTATCCGCATGGGCCAACCTGAGGATCGACTCAAAGCCATAGAATCGACACAAAAAACCCTCCGCCAACTCAAGGGCAATACAGAAAATGGTTGGCTCGTATACCAACGCGTATGTGGGCAATGTCACGTCTTGCATGATCGCGGTTACGAAGTTGGGCCTGCACTGACAACCAATGGACGCGGCAGCTTTACCCAACTGCTTTCCAATGTACTCGATCCCAGCTTAGTCATTGGCAATGCCTATCAAGCGTATACAGTTCTGACCACGGATGGCCGGGTGATTACGGGCCTCTTGGCCGAAGATTCGCCAGCCAAACTGGTGCTGAAGATTCAGGGCGGAAAACTAGAGTCCATACCCAAAGATGAAATTGAAGAAGCTAAGGTTTCTTCCAAGTCGCTGATGCCCGAGGGACTGGAATCGCAAATGACCGCACAAGAACTTGCGGACTTATTCGCGCTGCTAACGCTTGAAAAAACTCCGGGGACCCAGCCGAACAGCTTGATCCCCGAAACCCCCACCACACTCCATAGCATGCCTTAAAAGCCAGCCTTCACGATTACCTGCTCCACTCAATGAGGCAGCGTGTTCGATGACGCTATTACCGCCGAGTGTACCAAGCCGCTTCAAGAGCTGACCAGATATGAATGATCCAACCCAGAAGCGCAAACCATAACACGATACCCAGCACAAAATGGAGCAACGCTTTCAGCGGTCGCCCTTGCACCAGTTGCCCTAAGCCTGGAAAGAAGAAGCTACATACTGCAGCAATCACATTACCTGCGGAACCTGGCTCCACTGCCGTCATTACCTCGTGTTCGTAGTTCATAAATGGCTCCTCCTCGTTTCAAATGGGGGCGTTTAAACAACGCACGAGAAGGAATTCGCCGATTATCGCCAAAAATTGGAAGAATCGCTCGTTATTTTGGCAATTTTTTTGCCCACCAGGGATTTGCCTGGGACAGACACCTATCGAATCCTGGCGCCAACGGTCGATAGCGGAAGCAAAGAATCTTGCGGTTGGTGCCCCGCCCACATCATGCCGCGTAACAATAACACCCGATACAAAGGATCATCCAACGTCCAAGAATAGTGCCCCATAATGCTCACAAACACTCTCCCCTTGCCTCGCTCAACGGTCCATATCAAAGGTTGCTGCGCATTATCCTCTTCGCCGGTTGCCACCCATTGAATTTGAGATGGATCGCCCGTCATCTTCCAATACGATTCGTCCACCACATCTAAGTTCGGCAAGCCACTCGTCAACGGATGCTCTGCTGCCAGTTGCAACCTCACCGCCCCATGTCGATATTTCAAAACCTTCGTATCGCAAGCGAGCCCAATTCGCAGCGCCAGCGGCTCCACCGCTTGCTGTCCGTTCACCGCAAAATGCATAAACACCAATCCGCCACCACGAGCCAAATATTTATCGAGCTCTCCCCCCTTCTCTGCTTTCCATTGTGGGTTAGCAGAAAAGAACACAATCAAATCGGCGCCGTTGAGTTGTTCTTCCGTGGGCCATTCACTCGCCTCTTCGACATTGATCTCAGGCACCAATCCCAGCAATCGGACCCAACGTCGCTTCCACTCCGGATAATCATGTTCGTCTGGACCATGATCTTTAGGGCCATCACACAGCACTATATGCATCGGCTTGGCAACCATGGGCGTTTTGAACGCATCCATCGCAAACGGAAGTCGCTGAAATTCAGCCCAACTGCGATAGGGAGGTTGATCCTCTCGCACGACGACCGTCGGCTCTAGCGGGTTGCGTTTCAGGAACACTATCAAATCATTGAGCTGATCTGCCGATAACGCATCAACTAAACCAGTGGGCATCAGCGATATGGTAGCCGGCTTTATCTCCTCGATTTCTTCGCGATCAACTTCGCGGCGGGTTCCATCCACCAAGCCCAGTAACATTGTATTCTTATTCTCATTCGTTATAGGAACACCCGAAACCACTTCACCACTTTGTAAGCGAGCTAAAACCATCAGATGGTCGGGATTCAATGTGGCACTTGGCTGTCGGATGTCTCGCAAAATACTAGCATCATCACGGAAGCCCAAATTGCTCAAATCGGGACCTAAAGCTCCCCCCGGCAAACCTCGTAAAGTGTGACAACGCGAACATAGTCCAATGCCATAATAAATCTCTCGACCTCTGAGCCAGGCTCCAACAGGTATCTTCTCATCCCAACTCGGCTGCAAAGTTGCTAGATCCGCACTGTGATCTTTTTTATCTTTAGCTAGGAAAGTTGGACTAAATCGATGAAGCGCTAAATTGCGTGGCTCTCCATCTCTTTTTGTAGTAAAAGAAATAGCGACATCGTTCGATAGCTTAGCCCCGGTTCTCATTTCAATTTCTAAAACCAAATCTGAGACGTCCGCAGTAAGTGGAATCGCCACCACTCCAGAACGAACAGGAAATTCGACACCATTGGCACGAACTTTTTGAAGCAGTGTATTTTCACGCGATTGAAGATGTATCACTCCCTCTTCCCACTCCGGTGTATAATCCAAAGTTGCCCCGACTTGCACACGTGGCTGAAGCAGATGTGTTACATCAATGCATGTCTCGAACACCACTTTACCCGGTAGTTTCAGTGAGTCCCAAAAGGCCACATGTTCTCCACTTCCGTTGGTCCATGCTCGATTCACCGCATCCTCGATGTGCGGCAAAACGACACTCCGTTGCTCGGAAGCTTTTTCATCCATCCAAGTAGCAACCACACCCGTCATATCACAAACCAAATCGATGCCGACTTCTGGCTTCACTGCATAGTCAACAGTTGGAACGGTGCTATCCATCGAGGGGAGCACCAGCGAAACCCGTTCATGCGCATTCAAACCTGCCGTTAACAATTTAAGCGTGCGTCGATCAGGTGTTAATGCGACCCCCAACAGCGGTAAATCGTTACGCAAGCTCTCGCGTTGCATTTGAACCACAGCATAGGGTGGGGCAAGTGTTTCAAATCGATCACCGGCAGCATTGTACGGCCCACTCTCCAATCGAATGTTCTTACTAAGCCGCGTCACGTAATCGTTTGTCAATTCACGGTCAAAAGCCACGCTAATCTCATTGGCACCACTACACCACTGCAGTACAGGTTGTGGCAACTTCGTATCAACATATTCGATAAGATAGAGAGAACCTTTTCCTTCCGGTCCAGTACCCCAATCTGGCGGCCCACTGTGACATGCGACCAATAAGCCACCAGTTGGCGTAACACAACAATCAACGGTTAACTGATTCAGACAAGCTATGATCGAGTTGCTTGCCATGTAACCATTAGATCCACGCAAGACATCCGTCCGAAAAATCTTGCCGCGAGATTCACCGCACACAAATGCACTATTCTTCCAGCGATCCGGACCAAACAAGGGGCCACCACACACAGAACGATTAAAGAACAGACCGCACGTTGACTGATGTTGTGGGCCATAATCAAAAACACTCGGTTCATCTATCACCGACGGCAAATGCTGCGGGTGATACGGTGGAAAGCCGTAGTACTTATCGCGCTGAATATGCAGCAATTCATCAAAGGGATTTCCATTGCTTAACCAAGTCGCTCCTTCTTGATCCGTTGCAAACAACTCCCCGTCTGCATTGAAATCCAGCGCCACCGGAAACCTTACCCCTTTACATATAGACTCACGTCTTTTCCAATCCGGTGAAATTCGCAGAATGTTACCGCGTTCACTCTGCAAATCGAAGTTCGCTTTGCCAGAATTATCTAATAGATAACCATTAGCATAGTTCGTCGTTCCCAACGCAAAGTAAATCGATTCATCCGGACCTACAGCGATTCCAACGGCATCGACGTTTTGCGTGATCTCTTTCCAGCCGGAAGCGATAACCTGCTCTTCATCCGCTATGTCATCACCATCGCGATCATGGAGAAAAGAAACTTTTCCTTTCGAAGCGACAATGACTCCACGACCGCGCGAATACTCATTGGGTGTAACGTAAAGACCAATAGGTCCGCGTAGTCGTCCCTTATTTTCCCAAAAAAGTTTTGAGCTATCCTCTAAGCCATCGCCATCTGTGTCGCTCAGCACAAACACATTGCCGTTGTATCCCAAAGCAATCAACTTTCCATCATCGCGATAGCGAAGATTATTGACATTCGTCAGCTCAACGGGAAGTTTGCGCACATGGAACCCTGGAATGAGCACCTGAACTTCCGGGGTCGTCTTCAGCGTTTCCAGCGGATGACGTGAAAGAGTCTCCCTCACACCCGTAAAGAGCGACCGATGTTTCTGTGTTAGATACTGCCGAACATCTTTTTGCTGGGACTCTACAAGCGCACCACGATACATCAACACTTCCGCAATCGCACCATCCCAGAAACCGCTGACCCGAGCAGGCTTAGCATCGTTCGAATAATATCTCGCTCCCAACCAGGCCGAGTCCCAAACCATCGGCTCGTCGTTCTTTCGGCGGCTCTTCTGCTCGATTCCATTGATCCAGAGCTGCACTTCAGCCGTCGAAACACGAACTTCCAACAACTGGAATTTGTCGAACGGGTGATTCCCTTCGGTGTAATCCGTTGCCCCATTAAAACCTGCCCCTTCGATATTGAACATATCCCAGTCAGTTGAGGCACTCGGACCAAGGTCGATATTGAGCCCAGTTGTATAATCGTTGCGTGACCGCTTGGACGCGGACAAGAAAGAACGGAACAAACCTTCGTTCTCATGAGCTGACACCACTGCAAAGAGAGTTAACTCGCCATAAACCTTTCCGAAATCTATTCGCAAGAAATCGTCGATGCCATCGAATTTTAGTACGCGTTGTCCCGCAAAAGTATCGACGAGTGGGAAAGCGGTCTCTTGATCCTGACGGGCATCACGTTGCCAACCAGACGAATCAAAAACCACATCAACTTGCTGTCCGACTATTAGAGGCCTATTCTGCGCGACCGACCATGCTTCCCCCTGCTTGTTAACGTCAAGCCACAGTTCGAGGCCCTCGCGATAGGTCAAGCGTTCATCAGCCCACTTAGGCTGAACGGGCATGGCATCTTGTCCCCAGAGTGCCGACGAAAAGGGAATGACCAAGAGCCAAATTAGCGCGAATGGAAGGCGCAACGACGTTAGGCGATTCCGAAGAACATCAATCATGGAGAGTTCGATCATGGAGGGCTTGTGCGAGTCTAGATAACGCTCCGCATTCTATCTTGCCTCATCGCCAAATGCCACATCAGCCCCCAGCGTTAGCTGCGGTTTCCCCCCCCTGTGCAAAAACTAAGATCGCATTGAGAAAAGTGTTGTTTGCGATCAAAACATTAGGGTGAGCGAGAGCAATTCGAGTCAGAATTCACATTGCAATTTGAACATTATTTGACGCAAATGGCTCGGTGCAGACGGAGGTTCGCGTGGCGCGCAGCAGTACGCTGAGACCTGAAATAAACCCAACGATGAGAGTTGCACAACGACTTCAGCTATGCCGCTTTGCGGCTGTAGCTCTTGAGCAATCCGCCGCACCGTTCTTGGCAACGAATCTCAGAAATCTGAATCGAATCAGTTTCTGAATGGTTTCGCTTTGGACTTCGAGCGTTTCTTCGTTCTCGAATCGCTAATCACAAGCTCATTCCCCAGTCCCTGATGCGGTCGTTCTTAGTGAAAGTAGACTTTGACATCTTGGCAGAGGACATCCATGTGTTTGCTGCCAAGGACGACGAAATGATCGAGACATTCTTGCTTGATCGTTTGCGCGAATCGTTCGGCGAATGCGACCATATTCGGAGATCGGATCGGAGTTCGTTGGGTTTTGATCTTTCTATTTTGAGGGCAGCCACGAACGGCTTGGAGTACTTATTGTCGTTGTCGATCATCAGGATCTTGCATTTCGGGCCTCCCCTCTTGGTCGACTCGAAAAACTCTGTCGCCTGTTGGATCATCCATGGTTCGTCAGGCTT
>JBILTA010000304.1:0-6710 GCA_044371785.1 Pirellulaceae bacterium
ACGAGATTTGCGGCTGGAGGCCTAGCCTTCGGCGTACGGGCTAAACGAGCCACTCGACCGAAAATCTATCCTGCATGTTACGGGCCGAATTGTAGCTGTAGAGATTTCGGGCTGATTTGGGCGGTTTGGCCGAGTTGTTGAAGAAACCGGAGAGTGTCTCTGTTCGTTGATTCGATCACACAGGACATGTTGATCGAGCAATAGAACGTTATGGAAAGAGTGATTGTCCAAATTGCGGTCGCACTCTCAGCGCATAAAAAATGCGATCGCTCTTAGCAAACGATCGCATCCGTTTAAGACTCTCAACAATGGGCTATCAATCAACCCCATTTAAGGACACATTAAGTCAACAGCCTGCTAACGCCGTCGGCTAATGGGACCACACCATCACTTCCGTTACGCCACTCCGAGCTGGTGAAGCGTTGGTAAACTGAATTCTCAACTTCGAAGACTTTTGTGGGTTGAACGAGGCTGAGTTCCATTGGCCACCTGCAGCTTTTTCAGGATTCCGTTTTACGTTACCCAAGGCTTGCCAGCGTCCATCCAACCACACTTCAATGTCGTACTTGAGCGGTGTCTGTACACCACCCCGATCATCATAAATCGCCAACTCAACGCGTCCAAACTCAACTTCTTTACCAAAATCAACCTCAAGCCAATCGCGTTCGTTCGGCGATTCATAACTGGTCCAGCGATTTGTCGGCGTCGGCAAGAAGTTCGTCTTCCCATCAATAGCTGACGCTGGTACTCCACCAAAACGATCGTGAAAACTCGCCGTTGCTTTAGGAAATTCTTTAGTCCCATCGTTGTAGGCCAAATTTCCGGCCGGATGTGGCAAAGTATCCAACGGCAACTTTCCTTTTCCCCACGCCTCTATTTCCGTCAAACCAGATTTAAAGCCTGAAGCATGAGTCAATAGAACTCTGAATCGACTCAGCTGAGTTGGCTCAATCTGCAAAGTGTGGGGACGATTTCCCTCGATGGAATTCTGAATCGAGCGATACTCCATTGCTTCCCACTTTCCGTCTACGTAACGCTCCAATGAAATCCTCTGGGGCGCCCTAATCTGGCTGCTGGATATTTGCGAATCATCAAGAATGTAGATTTTAATCTTTTCGATGGCGCGAGGCATTCCGAAATCCACATCGATCCAATCTTGAGCATTAGGTGAATTCTCACAAGTCCAGCGATTCGGCGGATGTTGCAAGTACCAATAGTTCCCGTCGTTGACCTTGGCCAAAGATGTGTTGTTCGCTGTGTAAGACGCCGTGACACGAGGGAAATAAGTCCCTTCGTTGTTAACCACGAAATTGATCGGCATCAAATTGAGTGCTTCTTCGTTGTTCGAGGAGGAGTCGCTCTCCCTCTTGATAGGAACAACGCCTGGGATCGCTAACGGACCAACTTCGTTTGAACTCGCCACAACTTTACCATCGACCAATAGATGAAAGCCTTTTCCATATGCGTAACGGTCACCGGCTTTGTCCCAGAAAATTGCTATCTGATGGCCACGGTAGGGGAGGGCATCTAAAGCAAAATAGTCCCAGCTTTCTGGTGCCAATGGTCGGACTTCCAAAGTATCATCATCACGAGGTACAACTCCCACCAAGCCTGTGATGATCAAGTCGCAATAACCGGAGTGAAAGTAGTGCTCTGAATGGTTGTAGCCATCGTGTCCTTCAAACGAGCCAGTGTCAGGATGAAGTGCTTCAGCTAGGTAAGGCTTTCCATCTTTACGGTGCGATTTTGCGTAGATCCTTAGGGATTCAAAGTAATCTTTTTTGCTCAATGCCCTGCCACCATTCTGCAAATGGTTGGCTAGCCCCTTTAAGGTCTGTGTGGTCGCGTAGGGCCATGACTGACCGCTCCACCAACAACAGGAATTCTTCAACAAGAACATCGGATCATTGCGTTCTACCGTCGAAGGACCAAAATCAGCAAAAAATCCGTCGCGATCCATTAACTTCTTCCACGCTACATCAAATTCCGTCTCGCCACGAATCATCGAAAACTGCCACGGCACATAACCAATCAATTCTCTACCGTGCGGGTCCCCCGCAAACTGGCCACTCTCATAAGTTCGTGTCAGTGCCTTGAGCTTATGACCGTCCCGTTCTTCGTCGTTTTTCAGAACCGGAAAAAAGAATTTTCGTTTCGGATCCCACATCAGCTCGAACATTTTCGCTTTCAACTGATCGGCCTTGGTGAGATACTCTTTGGTGAGCTCGGGTTTCTTAGCCAACTCCGCGATTCTCGCAATCGCCTGCATATCAGCCCACATATACGCGTTAAACGAAGGTCGGTAGCTCGGTGCACCGCGAAGGATATCCTGTGTTTGACGACTGTTGATGTTGAACTCCATGCCGTCATCATGGCCGGTTTGCCAATACAGACCAACATCGGCATCAAAATGTCGCGCAACCCACCCTTCATGGTTCTTGATGATGTCTGGCAATAGCTCAATCAACTCTCTCTGATTGGGATGAACTTGATGACTTGCCCACATCGAATCAGCGAGCCAAGTCGAGTAATTTCGAGGTTGAGCTCCCGGAGTCTTTAACCAGTAACGCGCATAATCTTGTGCATAGCGTGGCGAACGCAACCATCGAGATTCATACAACTGATACCCGGCTGGACAGCTGATCGAACCATAAGCTCCGGACCAAAAAGGGCGGTCGATAAACTCTGTGAAGGAATAACCACTGTTGGGTGAGCCATAAGTGAGATGTTTAGTCAACAGATCCCAGCGATAGTAGTAAGTTGTCGTAATTTCCGGATCAGGACAATCGAAGATGGGAACATTCTCTTCATACCAATCGAAATCACGATTGTCCCAAAACGTTTGCTCTCGGAGCTTCACTTGAGCGAACGAACCTTGTTGCCCGAAGGCGGAATGGACGATGAGTGGTCCCGAAACGAAAACGAGCACGCAAACATATTTGGCGAAAGAGAAAAACAAGATATATCCCTTGTGATGGGCGCGTGGCATCAAAAAACACTATCCGATTTGGAAATTCGAATCGGCAGCCAACTGCCTTCCCAACTCCAAAGCTCCATTATACGATTTGCTCAAATAAATGGCAGCCATTCCAAGTAAACGACTCCAGCACCTTCGCTCCTTCATGAGATAGATCCCTTTTCGAAAGATCAATTAGCTGCATGGATTCCACGCCTACTCTTGAAAGCTAGGTGACTCTACCCCCTTTCTGGCCAAATGTGTGTCATCGATAAACGAAGTTAATTTTGCCACTTTGTGGCTGACTGAAATCAATTAGAAAGGAGCCTAACGTGATCAATTGATTGAGAATGTCGTGGAAGTAGCGTAAAAGGAGTAGAAGGTTGAGTAGCCGTTTACCCAGGTCCCTTGGACTCACTTATCTGACACATGGGTAATTCGGCTTGTAAGCGTTCAAAACCTTCCTGAGGTTTGTTCATCTTTAAGAACTTCAACTTCGGTAAGCGTCTAAGTCCCGATATCAGCTCGTCCATCGATATGCTTGGAAAATCCTCGCCCCGGACGGTTCGTCGCGTCATCAAACAAAGAGTCTCAAGATTCTTCAAGCCAACAATCCGCTCTAACTCCGACGAATCACGAGGATAAAGGCAACGCAATACCCTTACATCGGGAAAACTCTTGAACACTTCTTGGCAGTCAAAATGACCTTGCACGAAATCTATGTATTCGGCCGTCCCATCCATTTTGCTCCAGACCGATACCAAGGACCGGCCCTTTACAAATGGCTTATCGACAGGGTCCAGAAACTCGATACACGTTGGTGGATCCTTTGAAGTCAGAGAGAAGTATCTTTCAGGTCGCTCGTACGCTTCTGGCTCCGGCAATGGATAGGCCTTACCAATCGATTCGACCGTCTCACGATCCGTATCATTGGAAAGCCATTGAATTCGGCCATCAGCCATGACTAGATGTGTACCATTACTCCAGCCGTTATAGCTTCCCGAACTACCGATCGGATACTTTAGAACGCGCCAATTATAGGGATAACCGCAAGGACTGATGCCGTCTGAAATCTCGCCAGCTAAAAACACTTGTGTTAAACCTGTAGAGAAATCACTCGGCGCAATGTAGTTCCCTTTGTGAAACAGTGCTGGATTGACCTCATAGTGAGTAACCGAAAAACCTTCCTCGGTGTAGTTGCTGACAAGACCGGGTATCTTATAGAAGGGCATGCGAGCCCGAAACTGCCCCAGATTCAATGGATGATCCCAAGCAACATCCCAATCCAGGTTGGAATACCAAGAACTCGCTTCCATGTAGGCATGAATAGAAGCGATCCAGCCATGTTTGGCATGAATGTCACAGCCAGCAGGGAATCTTTTGTGAGCCTCACTGTAGTTTGCCATCGCCAAACCGATGCACTTCAGATTATTGGTTGAAGACATCTTCCGAGCCGCAGTGCGAGCTTGGTCGAGTACCATCGTTACAAGAAAGAAGCTGACAGCTGCGAGAACGGAAACTACAATCCACCTGACGCGTGTACTCACCATCGGTTAATCTCATAAGATAGAAGGTCGCTCGGCAGAGATGTAGCTCGGCAGTCGATTTCCGGTACGATCTTACCATACGGCATGTCACTGCCGTTCGACGAACCCATAATTGACTGCTCTGCCGCTCAAGATTCGGCAAACGATTTCTACTGCGTAGATGCTCGCTTGCGCGTAATGAGCGGGCAACAGCCCCATGCACGGCAGGGGACTGCCGTGCTACTGCAACAACTCTAGACGAGCTTTCGCGTCAACTAAATTTTGCTGAACCGCTTCCATCTCAGCTCTTGATGCATCCAATTTCACTTTCGCTTCTTGCACGACATCGGCAGTGATGACCTCATCACCCAACAAACCAGAAAGACGACGATATTCGCTCAACCGCAATTCAAGAATCTTTTCTGCGGACTTCACTTGTTCGTGCACACTGTCCACATTCGCTGTCAACTTTACTAATTCATTCTGCCGCTTTCTAATCGCTTCGTCAGCAAATTGCAATCCATTGCGAGCTCGAACGATCACCTCTTCACTGGTCCGCATGCGACCATACTGAGGCACACCCCAAGCCGATTCGTAAGCATCCAAAAGGCGAGCCAAATGAGCTCGATTTGCACCACCTTCTAGACTATCTAACAGCAATTTCCTCAACAGTAGCTTGGCGTCAAAAGACTTGAGCTCTGCCAGGGCGTTGTAGACCAACAAAGGACTCTCATGTTCAACGGACAGTAACTTCTCGATTTTTGGAAGTGCCGCAGGCACTTCGAACTTTACCACCGAACAAGCGGCGGCACTGGCTATCTCAAAGTTTTTGTCGTCCATAGCAGTCAGCAGCGTTGGCACCAAGACTTTGCTGCCCCATCGCATCGATGCCAAAATGATCAAGCGTCGCTCAAAGTCGGTTTCCTGCTGATAAAGCTGGATCATCTCCTCCGAAGGATATGCGTGTCCTGCACGATACATTCCCAGCCAACAAGCCAAGCGAACCGCTAAATCTTGTTTCGGATCACTTGCGATTGCATGAGTCTTCTCGGCCATGCCCGCTTTACAGAATTCACTCAATAACCATACTGCCTCGTAAGGAAACACTGGCTGGTCTTCACAGGCGGACAATACCAACGGAAACTGCCGAGGCAAAATGGCCTCATGAAGTGATCGGGAAGACTCCGATTTTTTTAGCAAGTTATAGTGGACCGTCTGATTGGTCACATAACAAGTTTCGCGTTCTGCTCTGCTTCTTGTGAACTCTCCCAGCCCGCGAACTTCGCTCAAGAGATTATCGACAAATAGCGCCAGCGATTTGTCATCCATTTCTTCCGGATCAACGGTGATTTGATCCTTGTTTTCTTTCCACCATGGACCAATCTGATTTGCCAAGCTAACTCTCAACTCGGGACCTTCCTGATATTTGATTGTCAGCGGCTTCCCTGTTAAAAGTTCCAATGTCTTGACGTATTCTGGAATCATCCCATGTCGACTGCTTCGTTCCGTATGAATCAGAATATACCTCAATAGCAGAGGAACGGAGGCTTTGTCGCGATAGTCTCGCAGCAGTTTGATCGCCTCGCTATAGTTCGTCCAGGTTGTATTGTCGTTGGTCCCTGCCAACAACTTTTCGGCGTTGGTGATTTCAACCGTATGATTCGAAAATTCTAGCAACTTCTTGTAGTCTTCGTCGAGTTGCTGTAGCAGAGCATCAACAGACTCCACGACCGGAGCCGTTTCGGTGGCTGGTGCATCTATCGATGATTGCGCACACAAATCTGATTGGAGCAGTGTGCCTAGGAGCAAGAGGAAAACACCACCCTTCAACGCCAAACAATTGTCCACTATCACACTCCTTACATACGAAATCAGAATCGAACGTGTGGACGCTGGATGCAAACGCTGAGTTCCCACCTTATCCAAATCACCTCGAATCCCGTCCGTCCATCAAAAAAACAACTTAAAACTCGAACGGTTGCCTATACAATTGTGGCGAATAACGCTCTGGTCCCCTTCGAAGGGCCATTAACAATTCGAAGATCGCTTCAAACAAGGGCCTGTCATGACGAAACGGCTAAGCCTATTGATAGGACTGCTTGCTCTTGCGGCACTACTATGGCTTCTACGTGACGCTATTATGTCACAGATTACTCCGTCGAGCCTGCGGACGCTCCCAATACCGTCCAACAATACGGCTGAGAATTCCACTGTTTCCTCGGAGAAAG
>JBILTA010000814.1:0-6692 GCA_044371785.1 Pirellulaceae bacterium
TTGATTAGGTGCAATGTGTCAGGTGTAAGGGGGCAATGAAGCGATATGATGTCGCTGTTTCGAAGCAAATAATCGAGGGGAACATACTCGCCAATACCTTGGCAAGAAGCGTTATGTTGAATATCAAAAAGTCTGACATTGCAGCCGAAACCAGAAAAAATCTTTGCGGTAACTGAGCCGATTGCACCCGTCCCGACAATACCTACGTCTCGTCCATGAAGGTCGAAGCCGAGTAGGCCATCCAAAGCAAAGTTATTGTCTCGAACTCGCTGGTAGGCGCGATGAAGATTGCGGCACAAAGATAGTGTCATGCCAACGGCATGTTCGGCGACCGCATAAGGGGAGTATGCTGGGACGCGGGTGATTTTGAAGCCCAGTTCCTGTGCTTTCGCTAGCTGTACTTGGTTGTACCCCGCACATCTCAACGTGATCAGTTGAATTCCATAGCCGTGCAATTGTTCCAAGATTTCGGCGGTTAGCGTGTCATTGACGAACGAGCAGATAGCCGGATATCCCTCGGCAAGTCGACATGTCCTCTCATTGAGCCTTGTTTCAATGAAATCTAGCTGATGTCCCAAATTGATTGCCAGCGGTTCGAGGAAGGTTCGATCGTAGGGCTTTGCGCTGAAAACAAGGCATCTCATCGTTGGTACTTCCATGTATTGCGATTCGCAAATCGCGTGAAGTCGGTAGGGAACAAGGGAATTGATATACGAGAATCTTAGCGAATCAGGGTGTGTTATACCGCTTGTCAGTTCAATAAGCAAAATGAGTCATCTTCATCATTGTGCGAAAAAAGAAAACGCCCGTCGCAGCAACTGCTACAACGGGCGTTTTAAGATTGACTTTTACGATCCAATCCACGGACTAGCCAAGGAGCGTATCGACGTCGGACAGCAAGTAATCTGTGGCACTTTCTTCGTCTTCTTCATCAGCAGCCAGAAGAGTGTAAACGTCGTCCATGTCGTCGGCGAACAAGTCTTCTAAGCGACCGGTTGGGTAGGTGCCGAAGGCTGGTACAGTCGCCATGCGACGGCCAGTGCTAAACAGCATCGAATCCAATCCGGCTTGCACTTCGCGAGTGATCGCGTTACCGACTGCAGCGACCATGGCGTTGGAACCAACGTATTGGGTCGAAGCTTGGGTGATCAGACCACCAGCCAAGTAGGTCATGCTGAAATCGTCATTTCCTTCGCCTTCAGCCGAGCCTTCACCTTCGCCACTGATACCCGATCGTCGGTTCAACTCGTTGATCACATTCAACGCGTCTTGCGAGTTGACAACGTTATTGCCATCGACATCCAAGTACGGAGGTGGAGGTGCACTAACACCCGGAATCAATACGAACGATCCACCGTTGCGGTTGATGGTGTTGATCACGATCAAGGCATCGATTGCCGATATGAACGTGTCGGCATTGACGTCATAACGATTGCTTGGGTTCTGCCATGCACTCGAAATTACGGTGACACGAACTTGAGCGACATTTGAGATCGTTCCAGCGTTATCACGCACGGTGTAGGAGAAGGTTGCTTCACCGACAAAGTCCGTAGCTGGAGAAAAGCGGATTTGGCCGTTGGCAAGAACTTGAGCGGTTCCTTGAGCAGCCGAAGGTGCTGTAACAATGGTAACGCTTGTCGTATCCAATGTGCCATCTGGGTCAACGTCATTGCCGAGGACATTGATGTTGACTGGCAGATTTCGACTGGTGAAGGCTTGATCGCCGACCGCAACAGGTGAGTCGTTGACCAAGATGCTTACAGTGGCTTCGTTGGACGCAGCACCCAAAATATCTCGAACTCGGTAAGTGAACGAGTCATTACCACGGAATCCGGTGGATGGGCGGTACGTTACTGTTCCGTCTGCATTTACAATTGCGGTACCGAAGCTTGGCAAAATTTCAAGCGAAACCGAGCCAGGATTAATTGCATTATCCACATCGGTATCATTGCTCAAAATGGTCAAGACTCGCGAGGCACCAGCGGCAACCACGAATCGTCCAGATGCCGGATCATTTACGGCGACTGGAGCATCGTTTGCACCATTAATCGTGATTTGAACTGTAGCCAGATTGCTCAAGGCACCAACTGCATCACGCACCTGGTAGGTGAATGAGTCATTGAGCGACTGCCCGTTGCTCAACGCTTGCAGCTGTGCAACGCTTCGTGGATCGTAACTGAACGAGCCATTCGCATTGATGATTACCGGAGCACCGCGAACGCTAGTTGTGTTAGCCACAACAGCACTCAAGGTATCATTTGGTAAATCACCATCCGTTGCTAGTGCAAGCAAGCCAGGGGCATTTACCGACAACAAAGTGTCTTCGGTAATCGTGAAGTTAAAGCTGTTCGAAGCGACCGGATTATCATTTACCGAAGTGATAGTGATCGTAAGCAGAACAGGATCCGAAGTATTTCGGTCTGGTGCTATGTTTCCACCATCGTCTCGGGCTACTACACTCACGATTGCAACGCCGTGTGCATTGCTTGCTGGAGTGAAGGTTAGGACACCCGTTGTGCTAATCTTCGGTTGAGCACCCGGAGCGAACAGCGCCAGATCGGCTGGGGCTACGGTCACAACGAATTCAACATTCTGTCCAACTTCACCAGGGTCACCTACTGGTCCAGGCAAAATGTTGCTGGCCCAGTTACCGGTGAATGTACCTGAATCTTCAGCAACAGTGATGTTTGCTCCCGGGGTGAAGATTGGTGGATCATTCACTGGAATAAAGTTGATGGTTACCAAACGCGTGACCGTCTTGAAGGCATTGACCTCACCGGTCTGCTGGTTATCAGCCTGAACGCCATCTTTACCATCATCGATTAAGGTATAAGCGAAAGTACCTTGAGTCGTTGCAGCTGAATCTGGTGTAAAGGTAATCAGACCAGTCGATGCGTTGTAGCTAACCGTTGAACCCGCAGGAGTTGCCGAGCCAACTGGCGTTACAGGATGGATTGATACTAGCTGACCTTGTCCTGCAGGAACTGCGTTCGATTCATTGCTTGGGCCAGCAGTGCTGTTGAGTAGCAAGTCGGCCAATGGGATGGAAATCGAGGAACCCTGCCCTGCACTATAGGTCAAGTTGTTAGCGGTTGGATTGTCGTTTTGCGGCACAACGGTGATGGTCACAGTTGTGTTTTGGTTGGCGATCAATCCGTTGCTGTTAAGAACTCGATAGACGAACGAGTCGCTACCGAAGTAGTTGGCAACTGGAGTGTAGGTAAAAGTTCCGTTTGGATTGAGTAACAATGAGCCATTGCTCGGTCCGGTGACCAATTGAGCTGAAATGGTGCCAGCAGGTGTACCGGCAATATCGTTGACCAGCACGCCATTGTTGTTGAGAAGAGCATCAGACTCGGTTGTCTGAGTGGTAGACAGTGAGCCATCTTCAAGAACAGCATATTGGTTTGCGGTTCCTACAGGCGGAGTACCTGGTAGGACGTTAATCATGTAATCTTCAACTTCACCGTCCATTGCGACGCCGGTTGGCGATAGACCACCAGCACTGCTGATTCGGAATCGAGCAAACGTATTACCGATCGATGCACCAACAGGGGTTACTAAGCTGAATGTATTCAGGCCTGGACGGACAGGGACAGTATTCATGTACTGTTCACCTGGATCGTTCCAGTCACCATCGCGGTTCCAGTCAACCCAAGCGTCTACCAAGCCCGATTCGGATGCTTCGATCGTGACCATAACGGGGTTGGAGTTTTGGTTGAATACTCCGCTGAATGTGACACCGTCATCACCACCGTCGCCCAAAGCATCGGCTGTTGGAACACCATTGGTTTCGGTAGTGATAACATTGCCCAATCGCAATGGGTCATTAGCGAGCACAACGTGTCGTGCACCGTTGCTGTTGAGCACTGTGCTGTAAGCAGGATCTGGAGCGTCACTGTAATCGAGTTTCACACCTGGCAGCAAGATCGTAAACTGAGTCTCTTGATTGCTGCGGTTAGGAGCCAAGAAGTTGCCGGCGATGTCTGTAATACCCAAGATTTGAATATTGTCGATATCGTTAACGATGCTTGCACCGGTCAAGAAGATGGTTTCACTTCCACGTGAACGGGCAGTTGCTGTGAAACCAGTTCCGTTGACGGCATTGATGATGACACCAGCCATGTCGTCGGAGGTGAACTTAGCCCACGGCGTATACACGATTGGGATAGCTCCGCCAGAGACGCCAGACTGTACCAAGCGTGATGTACCGGTATTGATAGTGTAACCAATACCTTCGTTGAGTTTGACTACATCGCCAATGGCTGCTGCTGTACTCAAGCCTAGGGTTGTACCACGGATCACGTTCGCAATAGCGACAGCTACCTGGGCGGCAGTGTTGGTAGGTGAGAAGTTGATAACCGTGTTACCAGGAGTGGTAGCCGCATTGCTATTGAACTCAAAGGTAATGGTTTGGGTGCCGCGAGTGATGGTGAAGGTTTCACCGTCTTGTATAGCACCAGGTCCAGCCATCGAAGGAACACGCAGTTCCAAGCTCTTGGCAACGCCTGGTGTACCTAGGCCTTGAAGCACCGAAGCGGCGGTATCCAATAACTGACCGCTTCTACCACCGATGTGAACCAACCCGTTTCCAAGATCTGCAAGCACTGGAAGGTCAAACGCTTGAGCGGTCATCGCATTAACGATTGCTGCGGCGATATCCGCATTGGTCATCGTTCGAGCGAATGGGATTGCAATGCTGCCTGTACCGATATTCGGGTCGCCTACAGTGTTGAACTCGAACACCTTGGTTTGACCGTCTTGGGTAAAACTAAAGCGTTGACCATCTCCTACACCTGCCGATACACCACTTGGAATCAACAAGGAGTTGCTGATGTCAAGAGTATGAAGCGGCAAACTTCCGAGGTGGATTGAGTCCGTTCCAACAGCCTTAGGAGCCATATTGAGCACGGTGTCGGCGAGAAGCACAGCTAGAATCTTGTCGCGAACTTGTGTTGCCGTATCACCGACAGCAATGCTGATTGGGGTGTTACCCAAAACAGTGTTGTTGTTGGTGTCTAGTTCGAACGTGACTTCTGTGCCGTTGAAGCCGATCTTGAAGCTTTGACCGTCGATGATACCACCGGTGGCCGCACCAACAGCGGGAACACTGATTGCAAGAGTTTGTGGAACCTGGATGCTGTAGCCGCTTTCGTATTCGTAAACCGCACTAACACCATTTTGATCCACGATGCGGAATTGTTGGCCATCTGCAACAGAAGCACCGTCTTGGGCAGAGAGCACAAATCGATCGCGGTTGTTCAAGGTAATTTCATAAGCGCTACCTGGACGCCAGATACCGGAAAGAGGTGTCAAGCGAATGGTACGATTGGTGACGTTGAAACCAAAGGTGTAGTCGATACCTTCACGCAATAGGCGACCATCTTCCAGAATCGAGACGGACAAATCTGACACTGTGGAGACGTCCGGACCTGTTCCGTTATCCTCCAACAACAGGATCGAAAAGTGATCCAAGGTACCTTCGAGCAGTTGCACGTAGGTTAGGTTTGGATCGATATCTCGTCCTTCATTGTCGTTATCTTGAGCAACCAGCAGCTGGGCGATTGGATTGACAAAGTCAGCTCGGTCGTATGCACCTCGATCCTTAAACACGTTTCCACCTTGACCAGATGGAGTGGTGACCGCAGGGTCATCAACCCGCAATTGACCGGTGATGTCTCGCGAAGGAGCCAGGATTGGAGAAACTGGAATGCCTACTGCGGTTCGAACGGAAACAAGTTCAGGTCGATCTGCCAATGCGTCAAGAGAACTATCGATAGCCTTGGACAATGGAGCTGGATAGAAATTGTAACCCGTTGCATTGACGAACAATGGATCCGTTGCAGTTAATTGGATCGCTTGAGCACCGGCAGTTGTTCCAATCGTATTGGTGCGATTGCCTTGGTACAGGGTGTATCCAACAACTGTGGTGTTGCTCGATGAATCGACTTGGATGCCTGTACCGAGGTTTGCCACAATGTTGTTAAGAAGTGTTGGGCTGGCATTGTTCGTAACGCTAATACCGATGTCCGATGCATTGATGCCGAAAATCGTGTTGTTAATCAAGCGACCGAATGGTACCGATGCGTTCATCGTGTTGCCCAATCGTGTATCGCCACTGAAAAGAATACCGCCAGCTCGGTTCGAAGCAAGAACGTTGTTGGCCGCAACAACACCGGGAACCCAACCTTCTGTGTTTACTTGAGGCAAGTTACGGATTGGACCAGAGTGTGGCAGAGCACCTGCCAGCGGTGTCAGTGGGCTTACACGAGAGGCAGCATCGATGATGATACCAAACGAGCTGCTATCGCGAACAATGTTGCTGTGTAAGATAATTTGACCTTGCTCACGCTTACGATTCGCATCACCAGCATCTTCCTTGTCAAAGTTGTCGAAGCCGAATTCAACAAAGTCGATGTCACCAAAATTGTTGGTGGCATTGTTATCTGCACCAGCAGCACCGTACAGGTTCACAAAGATTGAACTGCTGGTTGCGGATTCATTGCGTGAATCGGAGAGGCCAGCAACAACTTTGAGAACAGCCTGCGAATCGGAGCTGTTGATTGCATCGCGGATAGCGCGAGCGATCTCAGCGATCGTCATCATTGGCGTGAACGGTACTTCGATGTTGCCTTGCGTAAAGCCTGCACCAGGAAGTGGAGCGTTGATGGTTGTGTCATTGAATTCGAATC
>JBILTA010000305.1:0-6690 GCA_044371785.1 Pirellulaceae bacterium
GGCGGATTCTATGCAGCTAAAGTGCATGGCATTTTCGACAAGTACAATCTTGATGTAGAAATTTTGCCCGGTGGCAAGGCTGCCACTGTCCCCCAAGAACTCACTGTGGGACGAATTCAGTTCGGTATCATCAATGCGGATGAACTGGTTCTATCGCGCGAAAGCGGAGTGGATATCGTGAGCTTACTCGCTCCACTACAAACTTCCCCACGTTGCATCTTGGTCCGCGCCGACTCGGGGATCGAATCGCTTGCACAACTCTCCGGACTGACACTCCAGCTGGGAGCAGGGCAACCGTTCATCGATTTCCTCAAAAGCAAAGGCTACATGGAAAATGTAAAAGTCGTACCTTATCAAGGAGGTGTTGCAGCTTTGGTCACCGGTACCGGTATCGGTCAGCAAGCTTACGTTTTCAGTGAACCTTTATTGGCAGAACAGGAAAAAGTCCCTGTCAAAGCATTGATGGTTTCGGAAGCAGGCTTTAACCCGTATACGAGCTTGTTAGCAACAACCACTGAGTATGCCAAGTCGAACCCTGACTTAGTCAAACGCATGGTTCTTGCATGCCAGGAAGGCTGGCAAAAGTACTTGGAAGAACCAACTGAAACCAATAAATTCATTCTTACCCAGAACGAACATGGACTCACGGATGAAGCGTTGGTTTACGGTGTCGAGAAGATGAAGCCCTTGTGCATCAACGACACGATCACACTTGAAAAAGTTGGGTCGATGACTAATGAACGCTGGGAAGAACTTGTCAAGCAAATGGCCGATCTGAAATTGATCGACCCAGCGAAGGTCAAGGCCAGCGACTGCTTCGATAACACCTTTTACAAATAATCGCTGCCTGACAAAACAGGTCTACCAATTCCATCGACTCATTCGATATTCAGGTAGCCAGTTTAAACACTGGCTACCTTTTCTATTGAATATCCAGTGTGCAAGGTGACTTTCTGAATCCAAGCGGTGAAGTGGCTGAGCAGGAGTTGCCTATCCTCCTTCAACAGCGCGACGTGATCCATATCAGGATAAAAGCAATGCTCCACTGTGGACGATAATGCTACATCATGGAACATCTCTGCAAACTGTTCTGGATAGTTGTAGTAATCTTTAGCGCCCCCCGTGTAACAGGCGAGGATGCTCATTTCACGGTCGATAAAATGTCTTAAATCTTCGGCTGCCACTTCCCTCCCAGGAAATTCGCGAATGTCGGTTCCGAAAGGAAGCCCGATCGCTTCGAACGGTGGCTCGTTCCAATTCCGACGAAGTTTTGCATTCCAAAAACTAGGCTTAGACAATCTTCGGGCCTTGTCGAGCCAAGCGAATCTTTGATGGTTTTTGGTAGAATAACCCAATCCATCAATCATCGCTAATCCAATCACTCGCTTATCGAGTTTGGCGACATGCCAAGCATCATCTGCGCCAGAACAAAGGCCGAACAGAACTACATTTTCAACCCCGTATTCTGAAGTCAATACATCGATCGCCTGCCCAACCTCATGCGCCGCGCGGCTCAGAGAATCACCAGCCAATCCTGATGCTAAGCTTTCTCCTATTCCGCTCAGGTCAAAACGAAAGGATGAGACGCCGATCTTCTCAAGCTCTCTCGCGAGCAAAACATGAAAACGAAACGAGCCCACGTGATGTAGCATACCGGCAGTAAGCATCACCACTGCTGTGCGAGTTTGGTTTTCCTCGGGAATATTCACAATCCCAAATAGGTTTTCAGCATCACCGAATACAACAGGCTTTTCCATTATTTGTAGCTCCCTGTCAGCTCATTCAAGATCCATCGATAGGAGTTGGCGGAAGCGAAAGCACTTTCCGTATACTGAGGCCAATGCCATAAAACTTCATCATCAACCTGCTGATGATCTATGTAATTGCCCAGGGAAATCTGAGGACTATCGTGAGTCTCGTTTCTCCAGTAATCTTTTGTGGTCAGCAGTAACGAACGACCATGAGATTTCTTGTTCGGGAACTTCAATTTCATTTTGCATAAATCAATCATGGCCCGTTCGTTCGTTACGAATCCAAAGAACTGATGGGGCTCTGCAGATCGCTGCTTCGAGTATCGAACAAAATCCTGCAACGCACGTCGATGATACTGTGCCAACTGAGACAAGAATCGCTCGCCACTTATGGCTGGATCCCAAAGAATTTGGTGCTCACTCTCGATTCCTTCCACGTTAGACAACAGCGTCGCACCAAGTCTGAGACCAATTGTCGAAAAGTTTTCACACTGGCTATGCACTCTCAGCCACTTTGCTGCACTTGAGATCTCTGCACACCATTGCTTCGGTGCACCGCTCTCACAACTTCCGCTCGAATTTCCAGTCCCTGCGTAGTCAAAGCGAAGTACATTGAACCCTTGCTCAGCAAGCATCTGCGCAAGTTGCTGTAGATTTCTATGGGACCGAGCGTATTCGTGGCCAACAGTACCGCATATCAAAACCGAATGCCGTTTAACTGCGCCTCGACCGGGATAATAGATCGAAAAAAGCTGCTCATGTCCTGATGCAATAAACTGCGATTCAATTCTTGGAAGGCGAGCTCCTCGCCGCATGGCAGTTGCGGTGACGCGAGGACTTACCTCTCCGAGCATTGTTTTCAAATGCAAGGCCAACGCTTGTAACACTGGATTTGCGAAGACATCTCGTACCGGCAACTCAATGTTGAACTCTTGCTTTATTTTAGCAATGACCCGTGTTACCAACAGCGAGCTTCCGCCAAGAAAGAAGAAGTTATCTTCTCGATCAATTCCTGAAACGTGAAGCACTTCACTCCATATTCGCGCTAATCGAGCTTCCATTTCATCGAGAGGTTGACCATCACCATTACCCGAAGGTGTCTGAGCATTTTCGATAGCCGGAAGTGCCTTGCGATCCACTTTGCCATTGATCGTCTTTGGAAAGCGTTCCACGATCAAATATCGACTAGGAACCATGTAGGGAGGGAGACGATCTCGTGAGAAGCTGGCCAGTTCGTGCGCGTTAAGTTCTTTTGAGGATGATGCGACAAAGGCCACCAAAAACTTCTGGTTCGCAATCTGCTCATGAACGACGAGTGATTCGAGCACATCAGGATGCTGGTTGATAATCGATTCGATTTCACCCGGTTCAATTCGATACGAACCGACTTTGATCTGATGATCGATGCGTCCCGCAAATTCAATATCGCCGTTGATGTCCCAACGTGCCAAGTCGCCCGTCTTGTAAATCCGTTTACAAAGTCCCTGATCAGCTTGCCACAGCACGAAGGCCTTAGCCGTCAACTCGGGGCGATTGAGATAACCTCGAGCCAGGGCAGGACCCGCAATGACTAACTCACCTAATTCGCCAACGCCGCAAGCCTTTCCCTGGCTGTCGAGAATGAAAGCCTCATAACCTTTGAGTGGCTTCCCAATTGGCATCGCTTCGCCATTCCACTCGCTATCAGGCGTGAAAACTGTGGAACTAACGGTTGCCTCTGTAGGACCATATGCATTCGACCACTGCACTTCATGCTGACAAATACTATTCCAACGCCGAAAATGCTCTACGGAGACTTTCTCTCCTGTGGCAATAAGCAGCCGCAACGATTGTGGCACAACCTCACGATGCGCCAACATCAGGTCTACCCATTCGTGCCAATAAGCGGTCGCCAAATGAACTGCAGTAACATTGTATTTTCGAATAAGCGTTGAAAGTTCATTGTGCGAGTCAACGCGTTGACGTGGCCGGACCACCACACTGCTTCCCGTCAATAGTGGCGGAAAGATCTCTTCGATGGCGATATCGAAATTGATCGTTGAAAAATGCAACGTACGATCAGCTTCCGTAACATGGTAGACATCAATGTCAGCCAAGCAGTACGCAGTCAAAGCACAACTTTCGATCATGACACCTTTAGGTTTGCCCGTCGACCCCGATGTGTACATGACGTACGCCAGCTGTTCGGGACGAAGATCGGGGAGCTCCACTGGCGAATAGAAATCGCCGTTGGCCCGTGCTTGTGGGAGCGACTCCAATGTCATCCATTGAATATCGCCAAAACCAGAAACAAGATCGGCATACTTTTGATCGCAGATAACTTGCTTAATCCCTGCATCTTCGAGCATGAATTGAATGCGGTCAGCTGGAAGCTCTGGATCAAGTGGCACAAATGCCCCACCCCCCCGCATGATGCCCAACATAGCCGCAATGGCACCAGGACTACGGTCGACACAAATACCAACACATTCCTCTTCGGTAAGTCCACGACTTAGCAACTCCTTCGCGATGATGTGCGCGTAATCAGAGAGCTGCTGATAGGTCCAGCTTTCCTCTTCAAAGAGCACAGCAATATGCGTGGGCGTCTTGGCTACTTGCGCATCAAATAATCGATGAAAGGCGAGTAGTTCAACCGAATCGATAAGAAGAGCATCAGACATTTGGGACGATCTTAGATGGTAGTGAAAAGTGAATTCGAATTGACTAAGTCCGTTGACAGTGGAGCGATGGGTTGAGCTTCGAAGCTCCCCCGCGTTTCACTGGCACGCAACACTTCATCAATCGAATCCGCAATAAGTCGCAATCCCAAATCAAGATCTTCACGAGATATCGTCAATGGCGGAAGGAATTTAACAACTTGGTCATGGGCCCCACACGTTTCTATGATTAAGCCTCTGCGGAAGGCGGCCTTCGAAATCGCACCAGCCAAATCGCCGCAGCCCACATCCAAGCCCCAAACCATTCCACGTCCACGAATTTGCCAGTTGCGCTCGGCATTTTCGGCTGCAATAGCATTTAAACTCGCCTGAATCGTTTTGGAATGTTCGCCTAATGAGCAACGAAAGGCTTCGTCGCTCCAGTAATTTAAGAGAGCACGCGAAGCAACAAAAGCTAAGTTATTGCCTCGGAAAGTACCTGTGTGCTCAGCTGGTTTCCATTGATCACATTCAGGCTTGATCAACAACAATGACATCGGCAGACCACCACCAATCGCCTTTGAGATACAAACGATTTCGGGTGTCACGCCGCTAGCTTCAAAACTGAAGAAGTCACCGGTGCGGCCATTGCCGACTTGAATATCGTCAACGATTAACCAAATACCATGTTGACGACAAACCCTAGCAATGTTCTGAATCCACTGTGATGAGGCAACATTGATACCGCCTTCGCCTTGTATAAGTTCGACGATCACAGCCGCTGGAATCGGCAAACCGCTGCTAGGATCATTCAGCATCTTTTCAAACAACAAGCTGGTATCAAAATTTCCCAGATAGCCGTCATACGGCAAGTGGCTCACATTGTTGTGCGAGCCATAATGTTCATCGTGATAATAGCGATTGCCAGTGAGAGCCAACGCGCCTAGAGAATGTCCGTGATAGGCGTTAGTAAATGCCACTACGTGCGAACGGCGCGTGGTTTTACGAGCCAACTTTATGGCGGCTTCAACAGCGTTGGTCCCGGTTGGGCCAGTAAATTGCATGCGATAGTCAAGATTACGAGGCTTCAAGATAATTCGCTGAAAAGCCTCGATAAGCTCGACTTTAGCCTCGGTCGCCATATCCAGTGCATGCGTAATTCCGCAACTTTGAACGTAATTAAGAATGGCTTTCCGGGCGTGTGGATTGTTGTGACCGTAGTTGAGTGTTCCTGCTCCCGCGAAAAAATCGAGATAGCGTTTTCCTTCTACGTCCGTTAGCCAAGCTCCCTCAGCCGTTGAAAACACGGTTGGAAAGGCCCGTACGTAACTGCGGACATTGGATTCATGGCGCTCGATTGAATTAAGTTCCATAGATTTCGCGATCACCCAGAGCTGCGGAAACAAGAAGTTGGTTTTGGAACAGCGAAGTTCCAATGAAAACCTAGTTCACACCGCACCCTAACCACTTGAAACTGGGGCAAAATCGCTTGATTTCTTCCCGTATTTTCCCCACAAGAAGTAATCGATTTTTGTGGTTTTAACGATCGCACCGGTTTTGCGAGTGTTGGACAATGCACGCTGAAATCAAAACTGCGCAATAAAAAACCCGGCTGTCGATAATTGACAGCCGGGTCCATAAATTTACTTTGTTGCGGTTAACCTCTCGGATCAACCACCCAACTCATCGTTGCTAGGTGCTGGTGAATCCATTGGAATCACGTTATCAGCGGTGGTTTCTTCAATATCATCGACTTCCAAACCTTCTGGAAGCGGTGCATTGAGCAACGCGTAGTTCTGTTCCATCACTTCGGTACCGCGATTGACGAGGTCTTCCAAAGCTTCGCGTCGGTATGAAACTTCCGATTCCTGGAAAATTCGGAAGCCGGTACCTGCTGGAATCAAGTGACCCAAGATCACGTTTTCCTTCAAACCGACTAGGCGGTCAACCTTGCCTGCCAAAGCAGCTTCGGTCAATACCTTCGTTGTTTCTTGGAAACTAGCAGCCGAAATAAAGCTGTTGGATTGGACCGATGCCTTTGTAATACCGAGCAACTGAGTCTTGGATGACGCAGGTTTCGGAGATTTACCCTTAGCGGGTTGACCACCAACGGCTTCGATTTGTGCATTGCTTTGTTCGACGGCTTCGCGTGGCACAATTTCGCCAACTTTGAATTCGCTATCACCTGGATCCGAGATCTTCAGGCATTTCGCTAATTCATTGTTGTGGCGACGGAATTCAAACTTGTCCATCACTAGACCAGGCAACAAGTTGGTATCACCGGCATGCTCGATCTTCACCTT
>JBILTA010000306.1:0-6680 GCA_044371785.1 Pirellulaceae bacterium
GTCGTGTGTCTCTCAATGGAACAGTTCGCGGCGGCCTGTTAACCCAAGCCAGCATCTTGGCAGTGACCAGCAATCCAACCAGAACGAGCCCTGTAAAACGGGGCAAATTTGTATTGGATAATTTGTTGGGAACACCGCCGCCAGCGGCTCCTCCTGGAGTACCCGAACTGAAAGAGAAGGGGGAACTCACGGGTACACTGCGTCAACGCATGGAACAACATCGAGCGGATCCAGCTTGCGCGGCCTGTCATCAGTTAATGGATCCTTTGGGGTTTGCCTTAGAGAATTTTGATGCCGTGGGTCGATGGCGATTGAAGGATGGTAAAGATGATATCGATGCCAGCGGTGAATTGCCTGGTGGTATCAAGGTAGATGGTGCAGTCGCTCTGCGGAAACTGCTCAAAGAAAAATACCAAGATCGATTTGTGCGTTGCCTGATCGAGAAAACGCTGACCTACTCCATTGGCCGAGGCCTCGACTATTACGACCTGTGCACGGTAGAAAAAATTGAAGAGCAGCTTAAACAATCGGACTATCGCTTTTCGACCATGATATTTGAGATCGTGCGAAGCGATGCGTTTCAAAAGATAGGAAGCCGAGAATGAGTGCCAAAAGACTATCCCGCCGAACGATGTTGCGTGCTTCGGGTATATGCCTTGCCCTACCGCTTCTCGAAGCGATGGCACCTCACTTGCGCAGTGCGATGGCCATGGCCCCAGCGGGTAAGTTGCGAATGGGCTTTTTTTATGTCCCTAATGGCAAACATATGCCTGATTGGACACCAACCGATGAGGGGCCCAATTACCAGCTCACCAAAACACTGGAAGCGATCGCTCCTTTTCGCAAAAAGGTCAGCGTCCTCACCGGTCTTACACTGGATGGTGCACGGGCGCATGGCGATGGTGGTGGCGACCATGCTCGCAGTGGAGCTTCATTTTTGACCGGCGCTCATCCACGAAAAACCGATGGTGCGGATATTCAAAATGGAATCAGCGTCGATCAAGTCGCCGCCCAAGCCGTAGGTGGAGACACACGGTTCGCGAGCCTGGAACTGGGACTCGAGGGAAGTGCACAGTCGGGCAGTTGTGATAGTGGCTACTCTTGCGCCTATTCATCGAATCTCTCTTGGCGCAATTCCACAAGCCCTCTCGCAAAAGAAAACAATCCCGCAGCTTTATTCGACCGTCTCTTCGGTAGCAATCCGAGCAACGGTAAAGCAGAAGATACAAAAGATAATTCGCAACGTTATCGTCGCTCGATCTTGGATTCTGTGCTGGAAGAAGCAAATGGACTCAAGCGATCGCTCGGTCAATCGGATCAACGCAAACTCGACGAGTATATGTACTCGGTTCGTGAAATTGAGAATCGTCTCGGTCGCAGCGATCTGGTGGTAAAGACCGATGGTGATCGGGTCGATTATGCTCGTCCCGCCGGGGTCCCGAAAGAACTGGATGAGCACTGCAAGATGATGCTGGATCTTTATACGCTAGCGTTGCAAACAGACAGCACACGCATCATCTCTTTTATGTTCGCCAATGAAGGAAGCAATCGAGCTTATACCCAGGTCGAGATCTCTGAAGGGCATCATGAGCTATCGCATCATGGCAAGAGTGCGGAGAAACAAGAGAAGATCGCCAAGATCAACCGATATCACATGACGAAGTTGGCTTATTTATTGGCCAAACTGGATGCGGTTCAAGAAGGGGAAAGGACTCTTTTGGACAACTGCATGTTGATCTATGGAAGTGGAATCTCTGACGGTGACCGCCATAATCACGATGACTTGCCCATTCTGCTGTGCGGGACTGCTGCCGGTCGATTACGTCAAGCCACTCATACAAAGTTTCCGAAAGAGACGCCCCTCTGCAACCTTTACTTGTGGATGCTAACGCAACTGGGCGTCAAGACCGACAGTTTCGGCGACAGCAAAGATGTATTGAAAATTGGCTAGGCCAATGAAAAAAGGCGTGTCCACTCGAACAAAATTCGAGCAGACACGCCTAGCACGGGGGGTGAGAAAGCGATGCAACGGCCTTGGGGTAACCGCCACATCGATAACCAAACTTAGTTTGCAGAACCTGTCTCTACGGCAATCCTTCAACGAAACTTCAACTTTTGTCTTTTTGAGCACAATCAGGGTTGGGTTTGTAACGCTTGAGTGGATTATTCAAGGCTAGCAGACCATGCATTGCTGCCCGTAGCCCACTTTTACCCTGCTGAATGAGCAGTTTACGGTTTCGCAGTATTCTCTCTCACTGCCGCTTTCACAAGATCTCATTGATGAAGAGCTTTGCGGCTGGATGACTAGCCGTGGGGCCACAGGCTAATAAATCTACCCCAGCCGAAAGTCTATCCTGAACGCAGCGTAGCTGATCATGAATTGGTTCTGGTAAACCGTTTTTGCTTCTATCTGCTCAGGTCGTGTAATCCGAGTTGAATCGTACATAAGCTTCATTGAGGTCGCTGGTCCAGTATCGGCAATCACCAGGGCCATAACCGACTTGTAATTGAACATGCGTCTTACGGTTCGAACGAATGGCCAAACTGACTTCTTGCTCATCGAATTGGGTTGGTTCACCGCGATCGAATAACAGGTGGCCATTTACCACCAAACGTAGCACTTGAGTCTCGATGGGTATCCCGGCGTAACCTGCTGCCGATACGATGCGTCCCCAGTTGGGATCTGCACCCGCAATAGCCGTCTTTACCAAGTTACTCGCAGCGACGGTGGCCGCAATCTTATGTGCTGCAGCATCGCTTGGAGCACCTTGAATATCGACTTCAATCAGATGTGTGGCCCCTTCGCCGTCATCGGGAATCTGGATCGCCAAGGCAATGCACGTATCGTTCAGTTCTTTCGAGAAAGCGGCTTCTTCCTCCGCCGTCAATGCAACATCGCAGGCAGCACCGCTCGATAGCAACAACAGTGTATCGTTGGTGCTCGTATGGCCTTCCACACTGATACAATTGAACGATCGATCGACGGCTCGGCGTAATAATCGTTGAGCTTGCTCGGGCGCAAGTGGTGCATCGGTCAAAATACAGGCAAGCATAGTAGCCATATTGGGTCCGATCATGCCGGCCCCTTTCGCCATACCGGCTATGCGAAAGGTCTTACCACCGACTTCAACCTTGCGATCGATCACTTTACGAAACGCGTCGGTGGTCATAATCCCGTCGGCTGCATCCAAAAAACCATCCGTACCTTCTCGCAATTGTGCCGCCGCTTCGCTGATCCCAGCTTCGATCTTTTGCATAGGCAAAAAGCGACCGATCACCCCGGTGCTCATCACCAATACTTGTTCCGGTTCGATTTTTTCACCGCAGGCAACATATTTGCTCACCAGTTCCGTCATGCGAACGGCGTCTTCCATGCCGCGTGTTCCCGTACAAGCGTTGGCACAACCACTGTTCACCACGACGGCCCGCAGTGATTTCGATGGAGTTCGTCCACGATCGAGCACAACGGGTGCTGCGACTACTTGATTGGTCGTGTACACGCCAGCGGCAACCAACGGACGAGTACCCACAATCAAGGTAACATCTTTGGTGTTGGGTTTCTTTTTGATTGCTGCAGAAACACCAGCGAAACGAAATCCAAGAGGCAATTCCATGAACAAGTTCCAGATAGAAAAAGATCCTTCGAGCTTACCAGTGCCCACACTCGACCTGACAGCATGTGTTAGACAGCGTCGCGATCTAGCAACCCTGTCGCAGGGTTTAGCCCAAACATCACATTCATATTTTGCACCGCAGCACCCGATGCACCCTTGATCAAGTTATCCAATGCAGAGAGCAAGATGACATAGGGACCGTTTTCACGGACCGCAACATCAACATAATTGGTGTGAGCCACAAACTTAGTGGAAGGCAAATGTCCGACGACGCGTACAAAGGGCTGTTTGTCGTAGAAGCACTGGATACACTCGCGGATCTGATTCGCAGAAACCTGACCGCGCGGCTTTACATAGATCGTGGACAAAATTCCCCGGTCCATGGGGACTAAGTGTGGCGTGAAGACAACCTGACACGGCTTGCCGGTGAAGCGTTCAAGAATATCCACGATTTCAGGCTGGTGGCGATGATTTCCAACACTGTACGCAGAAAAAGTTTCGTTGCATTCGCAATATAGGTTGCCTTGTTTAGGAGTACGCCCCGCGCCACTTACTCCACTCTTGGAGTCCACAATAATTTGTTCTAGTTCGATCAAACCTTCTTTGATCAAAGGAGCGAGAGGCACAATGGCAGACGTCGGATAGCAACCTGGATTTGCGATCAATGAGGCATTTTCAATTTGCTCTTGGAATAACTCTGGAAGTCCATAGGGAACTTGTCCCAGCCGACGTGGGTCGGGATGCTCTTCACCGTACCACCGGTGATACAGTTCAGGCGTTCCCAGACGATAGTCGGCGGAGAGGTCGATGGTCTTGACACCTGCTTCTTGAAGCTGCATCACAAACTGGGCCGAAGTACCATGCGGTAGGCAGCAGAAAGCCACATCGCAGCGATCTGCGATCTGTTGTGGATTAAGGTCTTCGATATTGCAATTCAAACGCCCCGTTAATTGCGGATGTAAATCCGTGATTGATCCACCAGCGCCTTGCCGACTGGTGGTCACACTGACGGTCGCTTGTGGATGGCGCAGCAACAACTTGATCGCTTCCACCGCGGTGTAACCTGATGCACCAATGATGCCTACCTGGATCATCTTACTTCCCTTCATGTTCGACAGATGCCAATTTCTATTGGCGAGTCAGTATGCTTGTAATATACCGTGTGAGTCCCATTTCAAATACGGGACCAATTGCTTCCCAAAAGATGCCGGAACTCATTTAAGATCATTGCCGTTGCGCCCCATATCACTTCATTCTGAAAGTTCCAGGCCGGAAAGGTCAGTTCGACATTGCCCCGCAACATTCGCTGTCGCTGCGGAACAGCTAATTCGGCTAAGACCTCCAGAGGTACTTCAAGAACGCGATCAACCTCTTCGGTGGATGGGCGCCAAACGGGAGTCGCAGGGCAATACGCCACGACGGGCGTTACATGATACCTACTTGAATAAACGTAGAGCGGCGAGAGGCGACCGATAATACACTCGGGCTGTAACTCGACACCTAACTCTTCTGCCAGTTCACGCAAAGCTGCCTCTTCCACACTTTCGCCTGATTCAATTCTTCCCCCCGGCAATGAAATTTGACCGGGATGATCGGGCAATGTCGTCGGCCGTTTTGTCAAAGGCAAATACCAGCCTGTAGGCGAGGGCACCAAACAAATGACAACGGCAGCTAAAAAATGTTCTTCCAAGATGGGGCCAAAGTGCCTTCCGTACGCCCAATCTGGACTGTAAAGCCGATGTGACCTTCTGCCAGGCAAGGTCGCGCGAGACAACTGCTTCTGTAAATCAGTTATCCAAGTTTCGCTGGAATCACTCTGCGTTACGTTCATGGAACGATCTCGAAAATAGCATAGGTATCGTTCCACTGGTCATTTAATGGATAGACTAACGGCAGCAACGGAGGCTGTTCCTGAATGCGACGATCGACCAAGACATAACGAATACCGTACTTCGCGCGCAACTCGTAGAGACGCTCGGTCGTCCATTCTTTCCATTCGTCGTTTTCATCTTTTTGGTAAGCGTCTTGCAACCTTTCCCACCATTCCAACATGTTCTTGGAATCTTGCGGGATATCTTTCCAACAAGCCAGTTCATTTCGATGCGTGTACCACTTGAAGGTTTGTTGATGTCGCGGCGTTAACCAAAGGCCATCTTCAGGAGTATTCTTTTCTACCCATCCGCAAACCCGCAACCAATCTTGATAAATCAATTCTCTCTCTTCGGGCGTTTTATCACGAACAGGTAACGAGCGATAATTGGCTTCAGCCATTTCCGTTCGCGTAAGCGTTTGAAAACGATCATTGAGAACGAATCCGCCGAGTGCAATCATGCCGATCCACAAGGCTGCCGATAAACCATGCTCCAGCGAAGTCGCACCTTTTTGTATCAGCACTAAACTTCGACTTTGTGCGATGAGTGTGAGTGCGAACAAAGCGGACATCGGTAACACTGGATCAATCAAGCGAAACCAGTAGAACTTCAAAAGCTTGGCAGCCGTTATTGGGGCAGAGCTCCATCCCAGTGCTTCGCCTTGGACTCCCATTTGCTCGATGGCGATTCCACCGATTGCCAGCACCAACGTAGCAGCCCCCAAAGCTAACCAAGTCTTGGCGTTTTTCAAGCATTGCGTTACATCGCTTTCCCCTTGCTTCTCCAAGCTTTTCGGCGAGCTATCAGGTGCCGATTGGAGAGATGGCTTTCGCAACATCCCAAATGCTCCCAACACCACTAGATAACCAGCCAGTGGGAAAATAAATGCAGTCCGTCGTTTTTCAGAAAACTTACTAAAACACAGATGATGCGGAATACGCTGATACACATAAACTTGTGAAGCCTCTGCATTTTCTGCTGCAGAAACTCCGGCCGTTGTTTGCAGAGCGGGAACGAGGCCCGGGAGCGATAAGGCTCCCCCCAGAAAAAGAAACATCAGATGCTGCTTGAACTGCTGTCGCAATTGCGGCAGATCCACCAACAATAGGGCAATAGCTGTGGCCACAACTCCCCAGCCACCGACCAAAACATGGAATGCAGCGGAAGCTCCCAACCATGGCCAAACCCAATAGGG
>JBILTA010000307.1:0-6678 GCA_044371785.1 Pirellulaceae bacterium
TTTTATCGAGCAATTCGTCGATCACACCTCGGCTGCGTTCTTGTGCGTTGAGTACTTCCAACTTGCCCACAAAAATCATCACCTTTCCGCCGTTTGGCAAGGCTTGCTTGACAAGCTTACCTGCTGCCCGCCCAGCTTGGTAATTACTCGTGCCAAGATAGAACAATCGATTGCTCTCTGGCGCATCTGAGTCCTGGCACAAGACGGGCATCTTGGCAGCAGCCTCGTTGATCATGTCCACTTGGTTGGCTGGATTGATTGGGCTTATGGCCAGACCTTGCCCACCATTATTGATAAAAGTTTCGATCGATTGCTTTTGCTGTTCCACGGTGCCGTTACTTGGCATAATAACTTCGCAGGTCGCATTAAACACAGGCTCAGCCTTTTTGCAACCTTGCTGCGCCAACACCCAAAATGGATCAATACTGTTGGTGATAAACGAGAGCTTTACTGGATTGGTTGTGTCGTAGTCAGTTCGATCCGATGCAGGCACCGGACCTTCACCCGCATTGATCTTTTCGATATTCGCTTTGAATTCCAACACGTTGTCCGCTGTGACCGCCGTGTGTGGAATGTAGAGCATTTTGTCTTCAGGTATTTTGACGTCTTGCTTGCGAGCCAAGGCAGACAGATATTCCACCGACTTGAAACCAAACAAATAAGGCTGTTGGACAATCGTGCCAACGATCGTTCCGTCGCTAATCCCTTGCAAGGTTTCGGGATGTTCATCGAAACCAATAATCTTTACTTCGCCAACTTTGCCCGCATCTTGCAAAGCAGAAAGAATGGCGGGTGGATTATATGCCCACAAACCAACCATGCAGGCAATATCTGGGTGTGCCAACAAACTGGCTTGGGCGTTTGCTTTGGCCGCGCTGGAATCCTTGTTGTCGGTACGAATATCAATGATTTCATACTTGCCCGCTTTCAAGGGGAGCGAGTGTCCAACGCCTTCATACATGGTGCCTTTAGATTCCGTTGTCGCCGTGGAATCTTTCGGTGGAGCAGGGGTGGAAGGCTTTGAGGCGTTCGGATCCACCGGTGGCGGCTCACACCCCACAAAAGCCAAACAGCCTAACATCAACCCCAAAGCACCAACCTTAGTCCGTTTCATATGCAACACCGTTTGTGGGAGAGTTTCGATCGGCCGAGTTTTGGTGGTTTCTGCAACCACCGAACGCTGATTTCACAAAGCGGGATTGTAATCGCTCGCGTTGCTTACAGCAACGAACCAGCCGCCAATATCCAACCTCCAGTGGCACATAACCTTCCATTAAATCCGCAACATCCGGAAGATGTAAGAGTTCCCTTTGGGCAACTTTTCCGGACAGACAAAATGATTCAAATCGGTAAAACGTAGGAATTTTGGCGGTTGGTCACTGTATTCCCGAGACCAGTCGTCATCGAACGCAGCTAGCGAAGCATTAAATGCAACGTTAGGCAAAAGCGGATGCCGACTGATACTTCTGGCAGAGCGGCCTGTTTGGCTGCCGCAACTGCCGCTGGATGGTAACGATCACGGGACGGTGATCATCGATGGTTTCTGGCACTAGCCGGAAAGAAGCGGGAAGCTAAAGATGCGCATAACGAACGAACCAAAGCAAACATCTGTCCACTCACCCAACAAGAGTTCGTTCGATTTCCAGTTCGCACCAGGAAGTTCCCTCGGTCAGTGGAAACTCTGCTCAACGGTCGCCCGTGGTACTCATGCTGAAGTATACCGCGCATCCCCATTAGACCGCGGTGACTACTCCCTCGCAGACTATGCCGTGAAAGTCGCGAGACAAGACACTCACCCACAAACCGCCAAGCGTTTACTCGCTCGACAGATCTTGGCATCCAATGCACTTGCGACCCCAGAGATCATCCCCGTTCTCTCAGCCGATTTGGAGCACGAATTCCCGCATTTGGTCATGCCCTTCATCCCAGGTTGCGATCTTCGGGATTGGCAAAACGCCAATCATTCGCAACCTCTCCCAGTCCTTTTGTGGGTAGCCCGACAAATCGCCCAAGGCCTACAATCGCTGCACCATCTAGGTTGGGTTCATAGCGATCTGCAACCTGCCAACATTCTGATCAACGAATCGGGACATCTCTTCTTGACGGACCTCGCTTTTGCGCAAGCCATTCATGAAATCGATCCCGAATTCGGAACCGGCAATCGTTTGTACGCAGCCCCAGAACGATGGCAAGAGGCTCCCGAACTGTCTGCCGCCAGTGATATCTACAGCCTTGGCATTATCCTGTTCGAACTCTTGGCCGGTCAGGTTCCGATTGGCTGCGGCACGAGTGCCCAATACGCGCCCGAAAACATGCAACTTAGTGGTCAGTTGTTGCGTGAAAATAACCCGCAAATTCCACCTGCTATCGAAAGAGTGATCGCCCGCTTACTCTCCCGACAACCCGCTCGGCGCCCCACCGCCGACGAGCTCGTTCCTGTTCTAATGGCTCTCGAAATTGAAACCTTCGGTCAGCACATTAATCCTTCAACGCGCCGTCGCTCTGCGGCTTGACATTCAACAACGCTTGCAGTCACTACTAGTTGAACCATCCCATTTCTGATTCAATGCATGACGTTGGTAAGCCTATCTTTCGCGCCAACTTTCGATTTCTCGGGCGTCTTTTCAGCCACTTTCGCTCGATCCACATCAGAAAGTATTTATCATCGTGTCCACATCCTCATCGCAGCGCGACCCTGGTTCGCTATTCAATGCGGCCATTTCGTTTGAAATCGCCGTTGGATTCGGCGGCTTGATCTTAGGCATACTCATCGGACCAGAATCCCGTCAAATGGTACCCGAATGGTTTGAATGGAAGCCTATCGGTGAAGGCCTGCTATGGGGAACGGTTGCCGCAATCCCACTCACTCTTGCTGTTATCGCTTTATCGGCCCTTCCTTTGGAATCGATTCGAGCTCTGCATCGTGTTGCGCTGCGGCAATTGCGCCCGATGTTTGGGCAGTTCACTTGGGTTCAGCTTATTCTGGTCGCTGTTGCAGCAGGCATATGTGAAGAGATCTTTTTTCGCGGCTGGCTACAGTGCCTTTTGACCGGCCCCATTGATCCAACGGCACCATGGCAACCCAAAGTTGCTCTGGGTGTAGTTCTCGCCGGAGTAGGCTTCGGAATGTGCCATGCGCTCACTCCCATGTACTTCGTCCTGGCTTCATTGGCAGGAATTTTCTTTGGAGTCCTTTTGGTAGAAACCTCCAACCTGCTAATCCCCATTACGGCTCATGCCGTATACGATGTCCTGATGCTGATTCGCCTTCGCAGAACGCCCGTTGAAAACAGATTCACAGACTCGACAGATCCTGAATAGAGTTGGTAAATGCAAAGCAATAACGAAAAAAGGCTCGACCATTCAGTCGAGCCTCTTTACGTAGTGGTTTGCTAAAAGTGATTTTAGACAAGTGCATCCAGGACAGGCCAGTCAAAAACAGCCTTGGTGATTGGCCCGGTCATGATCATCATTCGAAACTTATCACTCGTTATCAGCGTTAACGTTGTAGTTAGCTTCAACTTCAACGATCCCATCGCCTGGCAAATCCGTCTTGATAATCAACGAGGATGAGTTACCAAGGACTTCTTTCCCTGCAGTGATTGTGACTGGGATCAGATGCATCGCCTTCGCTTCGTCTGATGATTGATAATCGATGGTAAACCCATCTAGGGTGATGCCCGTGACTCGAAACGGCTTGGCACCGCGAACGACAATTCTTTGCTGAATCGACTCACCTGGAGCGATATCTTTGAGATCGACGTTTTTCGGACTGACCGACAACAAAGGCTGTACATCGGCCGTATATCGAAGAGCCACACTCTTCAGACGTTGATCATTGGTTTCCAGAATCAGTTCATTTTGCAAAGGCCCAACGGGAGCACCTTCTTTGACGGAAACTTCCAATTCATAACTTACGCGGCCGTTTCCACGATTCGCTTCCTTAACTTCAGCAGAGATAAACTCGCTTGGGCTACGAACATTGGTAATGCGCCAGTCACTGCGACCTGCATATTCGAGAGCCACCGTTTTCGTTTGTGGCTCGCCTGCTTCAATCGTACCGAAGTTGACTTCTCCAGGATTGAACACTACGTCCGTTCGAACGTAGCCTTTAACGGTAACTTGGACTTCGGCATAACGGGGACGATCAATTACGACCGTCAAAGTGGCAGAACGCTGCCCAAAAAAGGAGCCCGTATTGAAACGAGCTGTAACATAGCCTGTTTCGCCCCCCTTGATCGTTTCCGTTTCGACAATCGGCGTGGTGCAACCACAGCTGGCCCGCACTGAAGCAATGTGAATTTCTTGCCCTAGATTGTTTTGAATGGGAAAGCGGTACTCCGTCTTCGCTGCCTTGGCCACGGTGCCAAAGTCATGGGAAGTAACGGGGAACAAACCCTTTGCCCAACTTTGGGCATAGGCTGGCGATGCGCAAACGCACGCCATCAATAGACCTACAGCGACAGAACGCATGAGAAAATCACTCCACGGAATTGAGAGACGTAGGACCCCTTCACCGAAAAAGAGGGGCTCAGTGCCCTTTGGGCGAATGCATCAACTCGTTGCAGCAAAGTGGATGCCGGTGAATAGTCCTTCTGCCCACGCTACTGTTTATCTTAGCGCCAAGGCCCGTTTCTCGTAGCATTCTCTGGACAAAACAAGGCTTTTTTTATTCCCGCTACTATTCGCGGCAGAATCTGATTGGCAAGGAGAACCATCCGATTTTAGTCAACAAGCACAGCCCGATTAGACAGTTAGTTTTATCACCTCCACTAACCAGTTGCGACTGAGATGTTAAACTCTTGCGATTAATCCCAATGAGCACTGAATCCGTGAGGTGAAGAACTCCCATGAACTTTCTCCAAGTCGATGGCAAGAAATTTGTGGTCGCCGGAGTGGCCAACAAGAAAAGTGTGGCTTGGCATATCGCCCAGGGTCTGAAATCCAATGGCGCCGAGGTAATCTACACCGTCCGTTCCCAGGCCCGCAAAGAGCAACTAACCAAATTAGTGGGGGAAGCTCCGATCTATATCTGTGATGTCGAGCACCCCAATCAAGTCACCGCATTGACTGAGTCGCTTCGAACCGATGGCCACACCTTGATTCATGGTTTGGTGCACTCGATCGCATTTGCCAATTATCCAGAGGGAATTCGCCCTTTCCATGAGACAACAGCCGAACAGTTCCTGCAATCGACCAACATCTCCTGTTATTCGCTGATCTCCCTGAGCAATGCGTTAGTCTCCCTTTTCGACAAACAAGCTTCCGTCGTCACCATCGGTATCTCCACCACAACCATGGCAAGCGAAAGCTATGGTTTTATGGCTCCTGTAAAGGCCGCATTGCAATCGTCATTGGCCTTTTTGACCAAATCGTTTTCCAAGTTCAGCGAAGTTCGGTTCAATTCTGTATCCGCAGGTTTGCTGAAAACCAGTGCTTCGGCAGGCATACCGGGTTACATTGATGCCTACCTATTTGCTGAACAAGTGATCCCTCGCAAACGCGCCCTGTCAACGGAAGAGGTTGCCAACACTGCATTATTCTTGCTGAGCCCTCGTTCGTCCGGAATCACGGCTCAGACGATCGTGGTTGACGCAGGCATGGCCATCAACTATTTCGATCGCGATATCATCAACAAAGTGGTTAATGGTTAAGCATTGTCCGTCTAACGTCCAACAAACACTCTAACATCCTTTACGAAACCATCATTCCCTATGTCCCAAGCCGAAATCCTAAAAGCTATACCTCATCGCCCCCCGATGCTCTTGGTCGATGAGATTCTCGAATCAAGCGAGAACCGAATCCTATGCTTGAAGAAGTTTCACGAGACGGAACATTTTACCCAAGGTCACTTTCCTAATTATCCGTTGGTCCCCGGTGTAATCCTCTGCGAATGCTGCATGCAGACCGGAGCCATTCTGCTCAGTCGCTTCACGCCGCAAGATGGCTCGGTTCCGGTTGCGACTCGAATGGATGGCGTAAAATTCAAAAAGATGGTTCGCCCTGGTGACACCATTCAAATCGAAGTCACACTCAACGAAGTCGTCGGCACGGCATACTTTCTGACTGGCAAAGTCACCGTTGATGGCAAATTGGCAGCCCGCCTCGATTTTGCCTGCACCGTTGCTGCTCCGCAATAACCCAGCCTATACGTACAAATGTACGCCGCAAAACTACAGCCCGAGTGAAGGAAGCGACCACTCTATGCGACTCAGTGCGTTGCGGTTGGGAGCATAAATTTCTGCCCGGGTTGTAGTCGATGCCCCCGCAGGAATTCCCCAGCCCCCATCTCCCGTTTCCCGGAAGGCTGGACCATTTCAAGTTGCAAATAACCCAAACCGCACGCGACCAAAAAATCGGGCTCGGTTTGCACAATCATACCTGAAGGCATCGCTGGCTTTTCGCGTAATTTTAAGGCGGTTGCCTTGCGAACGATCAAGCGTATGACTTTCTTGGGGTCACTTGATTCTAATTCGGAGAACGAGCCCGGCCATGGTTGCAATGCGCGAACTTGCCTAGCTAAGTAATCTGCATCACGCGTCCAATCCAACAGTCCATCGGACCGCTTCAATCGTGGCGCTTTGGTAACCAATTGCGGATCTTGTGGATGTCCTAATGCCGAAACTCCATTCCAAAAACGCAACTGTTCCAGGGCATCGACCACAGCATCGACCCCCA